>CALCCW010000301.1:0-22172 GCA_937900185.1 uncultured candidate division Zixibacteria bacterium
CAGGTACCGACTATTGGCGTGCATCATATGGAAGCACATTTATTAGCGCCGATGTTAGATGACCCGGCGCCGCAATTTCCGTTTATCGCATTATTGGTTTCTGGTGGACATACCATGTTAGTTAAAGTTGCAGCATTTGGTGAGTATGAAGTGTTAGGCGATACACTGGATGATGCTGCCGGCGAAGCGTATGATAAAGTTGCAAAAATTATGGGACTCGGCTACCCCGGCGGAGCGGCACTGGATAAATTGGCGGGAGCGGGAAACAGTTCTTATATGAAATTCCCCCGGGCTATGTTACACGATAAGAGTTATATGTTCTCATATTCAGGTTTAAAAACAGCGGTATCGCTTCATATAAAAAGTTTGTCAGATGATGAATTCAATGCTAATATCTCAAACATAGCCGCATCATTTCAAGAGGCTGCTATTGAAGTTTTGGTTGAAAAAACATTGCGTGCAGCCAAAGAGAAACATATCAACCATATCGCTTTTGCAGGCGGTGTGGCAGCCAATAGTCGTCTTCGTTCAATGTTTTCAGAACGTATTCGAGGTAACCAAAAAATATTTTATCCGCCTATTGAGTTGTGTACCGATAATGCCGCTATGATTGCTGCCGCCGGATATTACCGTTTTAAAAAAGACGGACCATCAGAGTTAATTACCAACGCAGTACCGTATCTCAAAATGGTTTAATTCTGTATTCTCAATTTCCTAATTCACTTGACAAATCAAAATTCTCTCACCAAATTAACTACACATCATTTTGGTGCTGTCTACAAGAGACAGATAATAGGGAAGACGGTGCAACTCCGTCGCAGCCCCGCTACTGTAAGAGTTACTTGGCAAACAAAATACCACTGGTCAGCAGACCGGGAAGGTGTTTGCTGAAGGCTGATACTCAAGCCAGGAAACCTGCCAAAATCTAAAATTATTTGCTGACAACGGCGTGGGTTCGTTGAAATACTTACGCTTATGGTCAGTCATAAAGGAGTAACCATGAAGCGTTTTTTTATGGCTGCTTTACTGTTATTTATGTTCGGAGCGACGGGAACCGAAGCAAACAGTAAAAGCGGAACTGTCGACAATCCGAAACAAATTCCAGACTCAATCGTAATTACCTCCAACAGATTTCCAACCCCAATTGAGAAAGATGCCAGTTCGGTTACAATTATCACCGAGGAAGAGATTGAAAAAAGTCCGACTGTGATGGTTTCTGAACTGCTTAAACAAGTTGCCGGAATAGATGTTGTCAGGTCAGGCGGTTTGGGTACTCAAACATCAGTTTTTATGAGAGGTACAAACTCAAATCATACCTTGGTTCTTATTGATGGTGTCGAAATGAACAACCCAAGTTCGCCGACTACCAGTTTTGATTTTGGCTCTTTAAATGTAAGCAATATCCAAAGAATCGAAATCCTGCGAGGACCTCAGTCTGTACTCTATGGCTCCGATGCTGTCGGTGGAGTTATTCAAATCTTCACCAAACGCGGGTTTGGAAATTTGCAGGCTGATATAATTTCTGAAGCAGGGGCATATAAAACATATACTGAATCAATCAATCTAAGTGGTTCGCAGGGAAAAGGTGACTACTCTTTGTTTGTCTCAAGAAAAAATTCTGACGGTTTTTCTACAATACGTCAAGATGCCGGCGGAGATGAAAAAGACGGTTTTGAAAGCTCTGACATTATAACCAATGTTGGTATTCAGGTTATAAAAGATTACGACTTAACATTTAACGGTCGCATTACCGATGCTGATGCGGATATTGATCAATCTTATGGCGTTTTAGATGACCCTAATTATACTTCTGAAAATAAAATGAAAAGTTTTATGATTAGATTTAAAAATCATAACTCAAATTCTATATATTTTCAACCTGATGTATCCGTCTCTCTATTTAATCAGGATATAAAAACTATTAACAAAGAAGATGATGCTCATGTTGGTGAGTCGTCAGAATTTAATTCCAATGGAAAACGGTTGAAAATTTCAGCATCAAATTTTATGAACATATATAAAAATATAAATTCTATAATTGGTGTTGAATATGAAAAAGAAACATTCAATTCTGATTACAATTCTGCAAGTTTATGGGGGGGATATGCTGATACTGTAAACGAAGTAAGTGCCTCAACATTTTCTCTCTATGGTTTAGATGATTGGAATGTTACTGACCAATTTTCAGTTTCCGGTGGGGTGCGATACGATGACCATGAAGATTTTGGCTCTCAGTTTACATACAGGTTTACCTCGTTAAATCGTTTCAAGTCCATAGGCTTAACAGTCAAAGGTACTTATGGCACAGCATTTAAAGCACCATCGTTGTATCAGCTCAATCATTCACTTTATGGCAACCCTGAGTCGCAGCCGGAAGAAAACAAAGGTTGGGAACTTGGTTTTGAAAAAAAATCTCCTGATAATATTTTGCAATTTGGGGCAACATATTTTTCTAATGATATTGACAACTTAATCGGATTTGATGCGATGTTTCGCTCAATAAATATAGCCAAGGCAACCTCTAAAGGTGTTGAAGCATTTGCACAAATTCTTTTTAAGAAAAGTTCAGTCAGAATAGATTTTACCTATACCGATATAAAAGATAAAACGTATCAAAGTAAAATTCTCAGACGACCTAAAGAAAAAATAAGTTTTAAACTCGATCATCAATTCTCAGATGCGGTGAAAGCAAATATTTTAATTCGTACAATCGGTGATCGGTTCGATACAGACTTTAGACCGTATCCTTTTGAAGATGTTGTTTTAGAAGGTTATACAGTTGTGAATTTATCGGCTTCATATCAGGTAATGCAAACTGTTACTCTCAACGGTCGGATTGATAATCTGTTTGATGAAGACTATCAGGATGTGTTAACATATAATACGCCTAATCGTTCAGGGTATATTGGTGTCAAATTATCTTTATAGCTAAGCAAGGTCAAGACCCCTGCGGTCTTGACTTTTACCACCTCCACTCCGGTTTCACCGGAGTCCGGAACAGTTAATTCTGTAGGTTGCGGTTCCGTTGGTTTGAAATCGTTAGATTTCAAAATCGAGAAACCCGACAGTCTTTTAAAAGAGAAGTTGAGATATTTAGTGTAAGGCAGACATCTTCGTCTGCCAATCTACAAGACTAATAATCTATACTGTTTTTTAACTATTGATGTGAGGCATCAAAACTTTAGTGGTGGGTATTTCTTCATCGATAAGAGAATTGATATAATCAAATGCTTCTCTCTTAGTTATGAAAAATCTCTTTTCTGTATCGTGAATTTTATTTAAAGTCATTTTCAAAGTCAACCGGCTTATGCTGGTTCCGTAGGCAACAGCACCTTTTGGAAATAAATAGTTTTTTGTTAGTTTTTCCAAAAAAGGTACAATTTGTTTATTAAAATCAAGATCAAAAATAATAGAATTGAAATCAACGACCATATACAGCCGTCTGTTTTTGCTGTGTTTTTTTAATTTAGATTCAATTCTCTTATACATATATATCATTTTTCTTGTGGTATTTATATTGAGCTTACTGCTTGAGGTAAAATGAACAATCCCTTTATTTTCATCAATTTCAGTAATAAAATGTTTTGTATTATCGTGTTTTTTGGTCAATTCCGTATCCTTGTCATGATAATAAAGCTATATAGATATTATTATCGGTTGTAAATTGTTTTAAATAAGTTTTTGGTCTTTGATAATCAAATATTCTTATTTTAATGATAAATGTATAAATACTGAAAGGGATTGGGATGCAAAAACTTGCTTGATTATCCCATTATTTCCCATATACTTGGATACTATTGAAACTAAATTAGTGTAAATGATATGAAAAAATATAAAGAAATAAAAATAGGTCTTTTGGCTCTCCAAGGTGATTATGAATGCCATAAAAAACAGCTCGATTTGCTTGGTGTTGCAAACAGTTATGTTAAATTACCTAAACATCTTGAAAATATTGACGGTCTTATCATCCCGGGTGGAGAATCGACTACCATGGATAAGCTTATAGACCGTTTTGGATTACGGGATAAATTGATTGAATTTGGTCAGTCAAAACCAATCTGGGGAACTTGTGCAGGGATGATACTGTTATCAAATGAAATTGAAGCAAATCAGGCAGATGTCAAACCTCTGCAGTTGATAGATATTGATATTGCCCGAACTGCTTTTGGACGGCAGGTTTTTTCTTTTGAAACCGAACTGACCCTTAATTTGAACGGTAAAAAAGTGAAAAGTCAGGCATCGTTTATACGGGCACCGCGTATAAAGAGAATAGGTCAAGATGTAAAAATTCTTGCTGATTACAATGAAGAACCCGTATTGGTTGAGAAAGATAGAATATTAGCAAGTTCGTTTCATACTGAGCTTGAAAATGATACCTCGTTGCTTAAATATTTTTTAGATAATTTTTTTGTGGATAAAGTTAATAGTTAAACGTATATTAAATAGATGTATAAAGTCTTATTTACACAATCGGTTGGTGAGCATTCGGCTCATGGGGTAAATCCTAAAGCTCCCAAAAAAAATGAACGGAGAATGGTTCCGAACAGCAAACTTCCGTCTTGGATGAAAACCACCGCCGCTAATGGTCCAAATTTTAAACGTGTAAAAGATATATTAAGCGAACATGGTCTGCACTCTGTTTGTCAGGAAGCTGCCTGTCCGAATATTCGAGAATGTTGGGATGAAGGTACGGCGACATTTATGATTTTAGGAAAATATTGTACCCGTAATTGTAATTTTTGTGATGTTCTCAAAGGATTTCCAAAAGGTCTTGATGAAGATGAGCCACGTCGTTTGGCAAATGTGGTGGCATTATTAAAATTAAAACAAGTTGTGATAACCTCGGTTACACGAGATGATCTGCCGGATGGGGGAGCTACTATTTTTGCCCGGACTATAGAGCTCCTCCGAAGGCAGGATAAAAATGTGCAAGTTGAATTTCTTATATCTGATTTGGGCGGGAACTATGATTCTTTGAAAATTGTACTTGATTCCGGTATGGATGTTTTAGCACATAACGTCGAGACTGTCGGCAGACTTCATAAACGGGTTCGAGGAGCTGCCAAATTGGACAGATCACTGCAAATGCTCAGATGGATACATGAGTATTCTAAACGTCCTATTGTCAAAACAGGGATTATGGTTGGGCTTGGGGAGACTATTGATGAACTGACAGAACTGCTTCACCAGATTCATGCTACAGGATGTGACATTGTAACTATCGGGCAATACTTGCGACCGTCTCCCGAACATCTTCCGGTTGAAAAATACTACCATCCAAAAGAGTTTGCAGAATTAGCTCGTATCGGGATGGAAATAGGTCTTGGGTATGTAGAAGCAGGTCCGATGGTACGGTCATCTTATAAAGCGTTTAATCAGACACAGAAATTGTTGGAAAAAGCATGTTAAAAAAAATTCATATAGCATCTCATCACGGTTTTTGTATGGGAGTAAAACGTGCTATTCAGTTCGCCGAAGACACATCCGAAAATGCTCAGGGCAGAGTAACAATCCTCAATGAAATTGTGCATAATGAAGCAGTTGTCGAAAAATTTAAACAGCGAGGAGTCGAACAAGCATCATCTGTTGAAGATGTCAACGAAGGAACTCTTATAATTTCGGCACATGGTATTGCTCCTGATATAATTGAAAAAGCAAAAGATAAAGGACTGTCGGTTGTTGATGCAACTTGTCCATTAGTAACAAATATTTATGATATTATCAGAGATGCGGTTAAAGATGATTATTTTATAATTCATTTTGGCAATCCACATCATGATGAAACAATGGGAATAGTCGGATATGCTCCTGACCGTATTACTGTTGCTGCGACCGAAGAGGAACTGCTTGCACTTCCTGAATGGAAAGATAGAAAACTTGGTTTAACTGTGCAGACTACGGCTCATATTGAAGATTTTGCTGTTGTTGAGCAAAAAGCCCTTAAAAAATGGCCGCATTTGAAAATATTTCATACTATTTGTAATGCTACAACAAAACGTCAATCAGCTATATTGGAATTAGCTCCAAAGGTTGACATGGTGTTAGTTGTCGGTTCACAATCTTCAGCAAATTCAAAGCGGTTAGCATCAATTTCAAATGATATCTGCGGTAACGGAAAATTGATAGGGTCAGCAGTTGATATTGATACAAGTTGGTTTGCTGACAATTCTGTTCAATCGGTTGGTATTTCTGCGGGGGCATCAACACCTCAATTTCTTGTTGAGGATGTTATAACTAAATTAGTAGAAATTTCAGGCGGAAAAGCAGAGGTTATCCAACCGAAATCAAACAGAATTAACAATATTTCTCAAACAGCCGGGTAAATAAAAAAAACAGTATTTTTTTTGCGTAAGGGTGTATATAATGGGTCTAAGTTTAGCATATTTAGGTGATGTTTTAATTTTTTCAACAGCAATTTCACTTGTATTATCGACAGTATTTTATCTTTTAGCATGGCGGGGAAAAGATGAAGTTCTTAATTTAGCTCGTAATTTTTATTACGCTTCTACTGCTTTAATTTCTACTGCGATTGCAGTTTTATTATATCTTATATTAACTCATGATTTTTCAGTTGCGTACGTATATTCATATTCTTCAACAGATTTACCGCTTGGGTATCTTATCTCAACTTTATGGGGAGGACAAGAAGGTACATTCTTACTTTGGATTTTCTTTACATCTTTACTGGGTATTATAATGCTGCGTACTGCAGGATTGTTTGAAAAGGGGAATATGTTTTTTGTGAATCTTTTTTTACTTTCGATAATTATTATTCTCATAAAGAAATCACCGTTTGAATTACTTCCGGTGTTTAGTACAGAAGGTGCCGGTCTCAATCCCTTACTTCAAAATTTCTGGATGCAGATTCATCCGCCGATTATGTTTATAGGGTTCTCAGGAGCAGTATTTCCATTTGCTTTCGCCATGACTGGTTTGATTGAAAAAAAATATACACAATGGGCAGAGTCTGCCAAACGATGGACAGTTTTTGCGTGGCTTAGTTTAGGCGTTTCTTTAGTTATGGGGGGATATTGGGCGTATATTACACTAGGATGGGGTGGTTTTTGGGCTTGGGATCCGGTTGAAAACTCATCGTTTATTCCTTGGATATTTTTAGCGGCACAAATTCATGTTCTTTTTATAAATAGGCTTCGTAGAGGTCTGATGCGATTTTCACTGTTTATGGTTTGTCTGTCGTTTTGGTCAGTTTTATACGGTACTTTCTTAACTCGTTCGGGGGTGTTGGCTGATTTTTCTGTTCATTCATTTGTCGATTTAGGTTTAAATAACTATTTAGCAAGCGGACTCTTATTTTTTGTTTTTATTGGCTTGGGATTGATTGCCTTGCGATGGAAAGATATACCGCCAAACAAATCTTTCTCACAGGCAGCATCAAAATCATATATGATTACTTTAGGGATTTTATTTCTTTTTATCGGTGGAATACTGACTTTAATCGGAACATCGGCACCTCTTTTGACACGATTTTCTGATGACCCATCGGCTGTTGGACTGCATTATTATTTTATTACCATGACACCAATTGCCATAGGAGTTATGCTGCTTTTGGGAATTTTCCCTGCGTTTAAATGGAACAGAGGATTGTCAAAACCAAAACTGCTTCTTACTGGTATATCAGCAGGAGTTCTAACGATTGTGTTATTGTTAATCACAGGATTTACGTATGAATTAATGTATCTGCTGTTTTTTGGAACTGCTGTTATGGCAATTGTATCAAATACATTGGTTCTCTATCTTGCTTTTAAGTATAATAATTTTGTGCCGGGGTATCTTGCTCATATCGGTATTGCGGTGGCTATGGTTGGTGCAGGGCTATCTGCAGGTTTTGAAACAAAAAAGACAATCGTTCTTCCTCAAAATGAAGTAGTTACTGAGATGGGTTATGAAATAAAATTCACAAAGATGATTGACAACCCAAAAGGGTTTGACTGTCATGTAGAATTTACGTCTGAAGATGATAGTTTTATTGCGATTTTACCTCATGAATTCCCAAAAAATCAAGAGGGTGTGATGCGTAAACCATATGTGAAAAAATATCTCACACATGATGTATATGTTGCACCGATCGGTATGGAGCAGAAAAACGGGGATGACCCATCGGTTTTTGAATTTGCTAAGGGAGAGACAATACAGATAGACAAATATAATATAACATTTCATGAATATGAGCTTACTTCTCACGGCGAGAGTGGGACTGCAACTGCCGGTGCTAAAATCAGTATTGTTTATGATGGAATAACAGAAGAAATTACACCAATAGTTAAGGTTGTAGGCGATTCGGTCTTGACCAAAGAATCATTTTTTGATCATGATAAAGGGAGAGTTTTGATTGCAGGTATTGCATTTGAAAGCGGTTCGGTGCTTTTACAATTTATTGGTGATTTTATTCCTTCGGCTGAATTGGCACAAGCAAATCTTGTTATTGAATTATCTGAAAAACCGTTTATTAACCTTTTCTGGTTTGGTACATTTCTTTGTTTCTTTTCAGGTGGGTTGTCACTAAGAAAGCAAAAACGACGTAAAAATGCAAAACAGACAAAGTCTGTTGAAATGTTTGATAGTAAAAAAACAATGGTTTCCTAAATTTTCAGATTGCTTTTTTTTTAAAATTTCTTACATTCCTTAAACAATGAAAGCTTTTATGGGAAGAGTTTTCTTATTAAAGTCTTAATAGTAAGATTAGTCTTATTTTGTAGTTTAGTTTATCCGAATGGTAAATTATCAGACAGATTTAAAAGAGCAGTCATACTGCTTGGTACGTATGTAAAAGGTTATAGTGCAGAAGATTAAGTTTTGTAAAGTTGAAGAACTTCCGGAGGGGAAGTCTCTTGATAAAAAAATACTCGCCCGCAAAATAGCTGTTTTCAATGACCACGGCATAATTTCTGCCATGGAAGCAGAATGCAAACATATGAAAGCACCGCTTAATATGGGAAAAGTTGAAAATGGGGTTGTAACATGTCATTGGCATGATTGGAAATACGATTTACAAAGCGGTAAGTGTCTGACGCATGAAAAAATGGATTTAAAAAAATTTGAAGTTGAAATTTCAGACGGATATATTTATGTCCTGTTTGACTTTTGATTTACTTGAAAGGTCTTTATGTATCAAAAAGTTCATAAATATTTAGAGAAGAAAATACCTGAGCGTCCTCCTATTTTACGTGAAATGGAAGAACATGCTGCGGAAAACCATTTTCCGATTATTGGACCATTGGTAGGTCGGTATTTGTATCAAACAGCCTATATGATGAAAGCAAGAAAAATTCTTGAACTTGGTTCCGGGTTTGGGTATTCCGCTTTTTGGTTCTCTTTGGCTATCAAGGGAAAAGGTCATATTACCATGACTGATACCTCGGCAGCTAATAAACGCACTGCTTTTAATTTTTTTAAACGGGCAGGCTTACAGACACAATTTGATTTCAAAGTTGGTGATGCATTAAAATCAATAAAAAAAATTGATGGTCCTTTTGATATAATTTTAAATGATATTGATAAAAAAGATTATCCGAAAACTATAGATTTAGCAGCTACTCGTTTAAAAAAAGGTGGTCTGTTTATTACCGATAATCTTATTTGGTCAGGTAAAGTTTGTGATAAAACACAAGACAATGATACAAAAGCTATTGTAGAGTTTACTGATACATTGTATCGTGACAGCAGATTTTTTACAACAATTATGCCGATTCGCGACGGTATCGCAATTGCCGTTCGTCTATAGGAGAAATAAAAGAACAATTGATAATGTTTTTATTGATTTTGAAACTATTAGGCTCTATACTTGTTATAAATAATATAGAGTTTAAAAAGTTAATTATTGGCTCTATTATTCCGATAAGTATCTTAGAATCTAAAAGAATCTCTCTAAGCAGTTTAAAAAACAGTAACTCTTTTTTTGTCTTCTAAGAAAATTACAGGAACTTCTTTTAGGTTTTAGACGTAAAAACATTTTATATTGACAAAGCTGTATATATTTAATATGTAATAAAAGTCAAAATTATAATTAGGTATCTTATTAACAATTAATAACTGAAAAATTAAAAGATTATAAAGATTTTTCAATATTATTACTGGAGGATTTATGGCTCCCAAAAGAGCAACATTTTATACATTTGGCAATGATACTATTTGCAAAGAAGCAAAAAAATTCGTTGAAGATGCCGGTGTACTTCTTACGATTCGAGATATTGAAGAAAAACCTTTCACGGTACGCGAATTAAAAGAATTAATCGGGCATATTGACCCTAAACATTTTCTCAATACTTCTTCCCCTGAATGTTTGAAGATGAATATTGAAGAGAAATTAAGTGATCGTGACGAGCTTTTTGTTTTAATTTCAGAGAATAATTATCTACTTCGTCGTCCTATTGTAAGGACAGCACGATTAGTTACTATTGGTTGTGACAAGCAAAAACTTGCTGAGATGTTACAAATTTCTTACAATAATGGTAAAAAACAGGATGATTCAAAAGGGAATCTGAAAAACAGCAAGTATGTAACTCGAAGAACTACAACAAAAAGTTCTGATACAAAAACAGCGGCACCATCTGTGAGAGCTGCAAAGTAATCTGAATATTTCTTGCATTTCAAATCAGTTCATTCTATCTTTTCTCAGCTATGAAAACATAAAAGCAGAGGTATAAGGTATGGAATTTGAAAGAGAAATTCTTGAAACAGATATATTAATAGTTGGGGCAGGACCGGCAGGATTAGCTGCTGCGTATAAAATTGCAAAGTTAGTTGAATCTCAATCGCTGGAAATTCCGGAAATTCTTCTCATTGACAAAGGTTCCTATACCGGTGCTCATTCGCTCTCCGGGGCGGTGATGGACCCCAAAGGTATTGCTGAACTTATTCCAAATTTTAAAGAAGTCGGGGCTCCTCTTGAGGCGCAAGTTTCTGTGGACTCAATGTATTTCCTCTCGGAAAAGAGTTCAACAAAATTTCCTTTTATGCCTCCCTCATTAAACAATCACGGCAATTATATTATCTCTCTCAATAAATTCACCGGTTGGCTTGCTGAGCAGGTTGAAGCATTAGATATAGATATTTATGCCGGTCTTGCCGGTTATGATTTACTTGTCGACGATGGCAAAGTCACAGGCGTGCAGACAGTTGATATGGGGCTTGATAAAGAAGGTAATCAGCGTTCGAATTTTGAACCGGGGTCAATTATTCAAGCAAAAGTGACAATCCTTTGCGAGGGTGTTCATGGCTCTTTGACACGTCACGCATTTGAAAAAATCCCTGAACTTGTGAAAAACTCTATCTCGCAGGCATATTTAACAGGAGTAAAAGAAGTATGGGAAGTTCCCGAAGGGCGAATCAAACAGGGTGAAGTTATCCATACTATTGGATTTCCCCAACCGTCAAATGAGTATGGCGGTGGGTGGATTTATGGTATGGCTGATAATAAAGTATCTGTCGGTTATGCCGTTGGACTGAACTCACCAAACCCTATGAATGACCCTCATAATAAATTTCAGCAGTATAAAACACATCCGGTTGTGAAAAAGATTTTGGAGGGCGGGTCAATGCTGCACTACGGAGCCAAAACTATTCCTGATAACGGCTATTATTCTATGCCGAAACTGTATCATAATGGTTTGCTTCTCTGCGGAGATTCTGCCGGTTTTTTAAATCCATCAAAACTCAAAGGTATCCACTTAGCTATCAAATCAGGTATCATGGCAGCAGAAACAGTTATTGAAGCTATGACTGCTGATGATTACTCTGTAAAAACATTATCAAATTATAAAACAAAATTTGATAACAGTTGGGCAAAACCTGAACTGTATAAATCCAGAAATTTCCATGCAGGATTTAAGGGCGGACTCTTTCCGGGAATGTTTCACGCAGGTATGCAGCTTATAACCGGAGGAGGCGGACTTTTTGATAAAAAAGCATCAAAACCCGATAATGAATATATGTTGACCAAAAAAGAGTATAAACAGAAATTTGGTGTCGAACCGTCAAAAGTATCTTTGAAATTTGATAATGAATATCTGTTTGATAAATTGACCGATGTGTATAAATCTGGAACGATGCATGAAGAAGAACAGCCGTCGCATTTGCAGATTTCGGATTTTGATATTTGTAATACCAAATGTAAAGAAGAATACGGCAACCCGTGTCAGCATTTTTGTCCTGCCCATGTCTATGAAATGGTCGAAGAAGGTGATTCAACAAAATTACAGTTGACACCGTCAAACTGTGTGCATTGTAAAACGTGCGATATTGTCGACCCATATCAGGTAATCAGGTGGGTCACTCCGCAAGGAGGCGAAGGACCGAATTACACGGATTGTTAGTTGACAGCTTTTATATATAGGCGGGACTTATACACAAAGCCCCGCTTTTTTTATGATATTTATATAACCTGCGGAGTATAAAATGATTTCAATGATTATAGGAACAATAGGAGTTCTGATACTTCTTGTTGCTTTTGGATTAAATATATCACATAAACTTTCAGAAAATTCAACTATCTATCTGAGTATGAATATTATTGGTTCTCTGATGGCGGCATGGTACGCCTATGCCGGAGGAGTTTATCCGTTTATTGCCTTAGAGATTGTGTGGGCTTTAACAGCTTTTGTGCGGTTACTTAAAGTTTACAGGGAAAATGTGTAGAGGTATAAAAAAAGCCCGCAATAAGCGGGCTTTTTTTTATATATAGAATTTTATACTGTCTTTTTAAATTTCTTACGAACAACACCACCTGCTAAACCTAAAGCAAAGAGAAGCATAGTAGCCGGTTCAGGAGCATCAGTGACAACAGTCAGTTGAATTTTATCATTAAAGAAATGACAATCCGGGTCAAAACCAAATCCAAAATTTCCATCAGCAGCAAATGCTGAGAAATCATCTAAAAGTCCCATTGATGCAAAGTCGTAGTTTAAATCAACCCAATCACCATTTGGACCGCCGTCAGTATCTGTCCAAGAATCAACAACAACGCCCTGACCATCATAATAATTAGAAATTTCATCCTTGTTATCAACGCCAACATAAAGTCCGGCATCCATTTGATCTAGCATATTGATAAACAGCATATTTGGCTCAGGCCACCAGTTGTTTACATTTTTAATAGTTAAATAAACATTTGAAATATTTTCAGTTCCAAAATCATGATCGATTCCCCAACCATAATAGGCTCCATGATCTAAATCAAACATATCAGCAGGTGTTGGGGTAAAATGGTATACTCCGGCAGAAACTGAGGTGAAAGCAAAGATTAAAAGCGATAAAGTAATTATTACTTTTTTCATTCGTAAATCCTTATGCATAAAACTTATATTTATATTTTATTTTCTACAGAAATGATAAAGCAAATAATGAGCCAAATATATAATGCATATAATAATAGTAATGTAAAAAATATCTTATTGCTGTTTAAACGTTTATACAATATACAAGATAAAATAACTCCTGAAATACTTTGGATATATATGGAGGGAAAAGTATTGATTGTATGCAACTTAATGCGATGTAACTTGCAAATTATCTGCAATTAAATGCGATACATATTGTCCGATTAACTACCACAGGTGGCACAGCCGGAGCAGGCTTTGATTTCATCGTTCATCCCACCGGCGGATAATTCAGCCAATAGAGTGATACCGTCAGGGGTGTATTCGATAGAGTCGACAGTACAGAAATCTTTGACTCCACCCGAATTTTCACCGATTATGATTGCAAGCCCGCTTTTGATTGCGATGAAATGTTTAAGATATAGATATTCCCATGTTTTACTGTTAGTTGGGAATTCATCAAAAAGAGCATGAGGGGTCAGTTTTAAGATTTCGTTGATAGATTTATTTTTAAGCCACTTGGTGAGCATAGCCCGCCGACCGACATCACCTCCGCAGGTTTTTTTCTTGAGGGCGTATCGTACAAAATTATCATCTTGGTCGATAAGTATTTTTAACGAATCTGTAATATCTTTACACGGCATAAAACAATATACGCAAGTTTTAGGGCGATGTGAGGGATTTTTTTTGAGAACTTGTATGTGTATGTAATTGACACTAAGAACCATGTTGGTTATAATGGTGTCATATGTTCACCGCAAACTTGATTCATGCTTTCGTACATCTTATACTCCTAAAAATTTGTAGGTCGAAACCCCTGTGGTTTCGACATTCATATAGGTAAATCTATGGAATATGTTTTAAAACGACCATTTTACACTAAATACGCTTGGGTATATGATAAAATCATAAAACGACCCTTTAAGTCTGACTGTGATTTTATCGAAAAAATACTTGAAGAGAAAACTTCAAAAGATCAAATATCAATTTTTGATGTAGGATGCGGAACAGGAAATTACTCAATTGAATTATCTCATCGAGGTTATAAAGTAACCGGAATAGATATTTCAAAAGATCAAATTTCGGTTGCACAATCTAAAACTCATACTGAAAAGTCAGATGTTACTTTTCTTGAGGCTGATTTATTCAATTATATACCTGCTCAAACTTTCGATTTAGTTCTATGTCGAGGAGTTTTAAATGACATTATAGATGATAAGTTAAGACAAAATATATTTAAGATTTTCAAATTATTGTTGAAAGTTGATGGAATATTAGTATTTGATGTAAGAGACTGGGATAATTCATTTTATGCTAAAAGCAATAACCCTGTTATTGAAAAATCTATAACTGTAAAAGATGGAACACTACTTTTTAAATCCGAAACTAGATTCAACAAAGAATTAAAACAGTTGTTAATCAAGGAAACACATATTTTAAGATGTAATAATTCTGATGATATTGATATATTTGATTTCATTATGCAATGCTGGACAGTTGATGAATTAAAAAATAATCTTAATAATGCCGAATTTAGAAAGTATGATTTCTATGGTGATTATAATTTTGATATAGAATCTGGAGAAACAGAAAAAATTATTGTCGTAGCTCAATAGAAAGGCGGAAATACTATAGATTTTCGCCCTACTACTTTTAGGTTCAGGCATGCCTGAACCCTACATATCAAAAATCAAAAACCTTCCGTTTGTCTTTGTCGGTGCTTTCTCGGAAGTCCCATTTATTTTCAAGTTTTAGAACCCCACGAGGGCAGACATGAGCACACATACCGCACCCGACACATGCTGCACGTTTAAATGATTGGTTTGTCTGAGCATACGCCCTGACATCAATGCCCATCTCGCAATAGGTCGAACAGTTACCACATGAAATACACATCTCATCTTTAACAGTTATTCTAAACCGTCCGAATTTTTGAATCAGACCAAGCAAAGCAGCCATCGGACAGAAAAACCGACACCAAACTCTGCTTCCCATAAGAGGGTAGAGTCCGACTCCGAGTACCCCCGAAAGCATAGCAACAACTACAAACTGGTACGTTCCTTGAATTTTTGAAGCAATCAAATCAAATGTTGTATAGTCAGTTACCCAAGCACCTGCCGCATTTTCATAGTGCAACCCCCAGTTGATAATAACAAGAGATGTTGAAAGAATTGCCAGTACTAAAACAGTATGAATAGAAACCTGTTCAAATTTCCATGCTTTAACGTTTTTTTTAGAAAGCTGACGGAACGAATCACCGGCGGTTTCTGCCAGTCCGCCGCATCCGCAGACCCAAGAGCAGTACCATCGTTTACCATAGAGAAGAGTCATAATTGGTACGATTATTAGAGAACTTACAAAAGCGTAAACAATAATCAAGAGTGGGTATTCAAAAATATATTTGGGATTAAATAAATCAATACCTAATGGCCAGAACTTGGCAAAGTTAAATCCTTTAGATGCAAACAAACCCATAATTTCAGGAATAGAAAAGGCAAAAACAATTTGAAAAAATATCAGTGTAAAGGTACGGAATTTTTGATAACGGCTATTGCCATGCGTGTTGATAAAATACAAACCGCCTGTCACAATTGCTATAGTATAGAGTACCCCATACAAATCCCATTTACCTTTGAGTCCTACCAAGTTAGCCCAACTGTCGGGGATATTTGTAAAATAAATCAGCAAGTAAAATGCAAATAATAATACTGAAAGACCCCAGGCAATCATACCTTTAGATTTTAGAGGACTTTTGAATGTAGACATCAATCCTGTTTGCATACATTATCCCCCTATGAAGCTTTGTAATTAAGTTTAAATGTCGGCATAAACTCTTCGTCAAACAATGCTTCATGAAGATGTTTAAGTACCCAGTCAAGCTGTCGTTTTTCTTCAATCCAGTTGACAAGAATACGATGATCCCATCTTCGTCCAAGCATATTAAACCCGATAACACTATCATCTTCAAGATATGTTATGCGAACGGTATAATGCGTGTCTTTTTCTTGTGAGAAGAAATTTTTCTCACCATCTAAATTAAAATTAACGAGTCCGGCTGTAGAGTATTCTATATCAAAAAACTTTGCAGAGTTGTAGAAGATGCCTCTTTTATATGTTTTGTTCATACCGAATAAATTTGATGCTGCTATTTTTCCCTGGTCTCGTCCTGTGTACCAGAGCTGTTCAGGACGGCGTACTTTGTTAAACCACATAACAGAGGCACAATCTCCGGCGGTATAAATATTATCATAGTTAGTTTTTAGATTTTCATCAGCAATAATTCCGCCCCGTTCGTCAAGAGCAACACCGGAATCTTTGAGCCAATCAGTTTGTGGACGAACCCCGACAGCAATAACAACTAATTCACAATCAATAATCTCGCCTTCACCGGTTTTGACCCCGATAACTTTTCCATCTTTACCAAGTATTTCGGAAAATTCAGTTTTTAATCTCAGGTTGACTTTATGATGTCGTATATGCTCGGCAATAATTGTGCTTTCGGATTCATCAAGTGCAATCGGCCAGTAATAATCTTCACGTACTAAAAAGGTAACATCAATACCTGCCAATAAAAGAATTTCAACAGTTTCGATTCCGATAAGTCCACCGCCGACTACGACAGCTTTTTTAGCAGTTTTTGCTTTTTCCTTGAGCCACTGCAAGTTCTGCCATGTAACAAAATGCCCGACACCATCTAAATCATAACCTTTCCACCCAAATTCTGCAGGAATAGAACCGGAAGCAATAAGTAACTTATCATAAGAAACTGTTCCACCTTGTGCTAAATACAGTTTGTTTGCATTTGGGTCAAGTTTGGTTACTTTGTCGTAGATTCGTTTGAAACCCATTTTTTCATAATGGTCTCTTTCAAACGGCTCAACACATTGTTCGCTAAGTTGTCCGCAGAAAACATACATAAGAGCAGTACGGCTAAAATGATGCTTTGATTCATAGGAGATAATTGTTATCTCGGATTCATCATCATAGCTGCGAAGTGAGTTGGCGGCATTCATACCGGCTACTCCGTTGCCGATTATGACATAGTGCATATACAGCTCCTTTTTGATATATGAGAAAGTAATAGTAAAAAATTTAAATTATTATCTAATGTAAAGTTTAAAATACTAATTGATTAACTCCGTATCTGAAAAAAATGAAATCCAAGCAAACCAATATGCTGTTACCACAGGTATAGATTTGAATTTTTTTAATTCCATTTGGTTTATTTTATGTGAAATTTTACCATCTTTCAATTTGTAATTTGTTTCATAGGCATTGATAGTTTCAGTATCTTTGTCATAGATAACCAGTACGGTTGAATCACCTGATTTAAATGCATAGTAAACATTTTTTGTAAGATAGTCTTTTGAAACTGCAATAATTTTTTCACCATGTCTAATTCCAAAAACTAATTTTTTTCCACCCAGTTTTTCAAAAGTGTCAGCACGGTTGAAAATTCCGAATTTGGTGCTGTCTTCCATATAACTTTTATAATGCGACCCTGCATCACCAATAGTTTCCTTTTTTAACAGAAGACCGTTTGGATATTCTTTTTTGAATTCAGCAAAAGTTGAATGGTGGAAATTATTAAACATAGTAAGAGTTTTACCTTTTAAATCACCCTGAATTGCTTCACCGGATATTTGCGACCAAAGAGATTTACTCTCCATATCCTGCATAACCAAGGCATCCTGCCAAAGTGAACCCGATGCTTGGAATGTATGACGGACTGAATCGATATTTGCGGTATACACGATACCGGTATAACAAAGCGGTCACCATGTGACCGTGATAGCTTTTCCGTTAATATAATCATTAACAACTTCATGCTGGTCGAGATGCCAGATAGAATATGCTTTTGCTTTGCTGCCGTCGGTAACAACAATAAGCGGTTCATCGTCGTAATATAGCGACTCCGCCTCGGTGGTTGAAATAAACTGTGGGTCAAAAATTGCCGGTATATCTCCCGGCTTGAGCAGGGTATACATAGTATGACCTAAAATTTCTGTCTTTTTAGGTTGGGGGCGTTGTGCAAAAACAGATGACATTGAAAATGCAGCAAAGAAGAAAACCATCAATACTTTTTTTGAATGCATATTCATTCCTTCTTATAGTGGGTTTATACTCAGTAACAGATAAAAAGATAAAATTGTTCCGATTCATTAGTTAATGAGATGATAATCCATCTGGAGAATCAACACAGTATAAGTAATTATTTTATGATAAAAAATCAATAAAGAGTAGATTTTTGATAGTAGTTTATTCAAAAGGATAATGTCAGTTCTTAATTTTAATAAATCAAAATCAAGAACTGACGAAACGAATGAAAATTTTAAATTAAACACAAACTTCGATAAATTTGCTCTAAACGTGTTTCCGCTATACAGAGTAAAGAAAAATATTAGTTTCTAAAAATATTTATGATATCAATCAGGACTTAAAGAAAAATACTTAGTGTTAACGGAATTGATTTTAATTTTAAACAGTGTTTTTAAGAAAATTTCTATAATTAGTGGCAACTCGTATTTTTCTTATCTTGAGTTTTATCATTGTGGGGTAAAGTTTTTTCGGTATCGTCAGTATGATTTTTGTGAGAATGTCCACCGCCGCAGCACCCACCCTTTCGCATCATGAGGTAGAAAAATCCACCTGCCAATATAAGCCATATTATGTTTTCCATATTCAATACCTTCCTTTCGTCAATAGCATAATTCATTTTTTTCTACTTTAACATTTGATGAATAGCTTAATTTACCGGGACGGTTAGTCCAAACCGTCCCGGCGTAGAAAATCAAGTTACTGTATGAGGGTTCCTTTTAGTTTGTTGTACTCCTATTTCCTTGTCCCATCATACCACAACCCATTTTTTCCATTTTTCCATCCATCTTTCCATCAGAATTCATCATGTTCATACACATAGTCTGATGTTCGGACATGTTGTCGCGCATTGTCTGCAACATTTCCTGATGTTTCTTCATTTCAGCTTTCAGGGTATTTATGTCATCAATCTGCATCATGGAATCAAAATGCGTCTTTAGCTTGTCGAAGTTATTCGACATGTCTTTCATCATACCCATCTTTCCCATGTTCATCATACCAGACTGCGATTGTGAATCGGCTTTATCTGTTGATGAATGTTCATGGTTTCCACTCATCATTTGGGCAACTCCAAAAGAAGCAAGCCCGAGTGTCAGTACAGCAACTACTGTAAACATTCGAATTGAGCTTTTCATTTTATTTCTCCTTATTTTAAGTTTCTAATTCTTATCATAAGCAATAGTTATGCCAAACAAAGCAATTCTGTTATAACTAATGGCAACGCAACATGATACACATAGCTCCCTCTCATTCATAAAAACATATCATGTAGAATATTATTCAATATAGTATATTTTTGAAGATAATTCTCTACTATTGTTTAAATCAATTATTTCAATATAGGTAAGCAATGCCCAGTTTTAAAAAGTACCAACATGCGGTGCTGTTTTAATGAGTATCTTAATTGCTTGAGAATATTTTTGAGGAAGGAATTTTTTGAGAGCGTCTGCTATTGCGTTGATATGTTCTTTTAACTCTATAGTAAAGAACTCTTTCGTTAATATAAAAGTGGCAAAGCCACCTTGGTCAAACTTTTTTTAAAGCTCGACCAAGTTGTTTTGCTAATTCTTTTACTGCTTTTGTATTGAGTGAATCTTTCCAAAGACTTGATTCTGGTCTTATCTCAATATCCGGTGCCATGTTTTAAGAAAGTTCATCGACTAATTTGACAAACTCATCAACATCAGCAAGTGCAGTATCAACAGCACCTTTCCAAAATTCTTCTTCGGTTAAATCAACACCTAAATGTTTTTTAGAAAGAGCTTCGGTTGTCATAGATCCGGTATCAGCTAATAAGGCATCGTACTTCGCCGCAAATGAAGGACCTTCTTTTTTTGCTTTTTCATATAATCCGCCTGAATACATGAAACCGAATGTATAAGCAAAATTATAGAATGGTGCACCGGTGAAGAAGAAATGTAATTTTGTACACCAGAACAGAGGATGGTACCCTGACTTATCTAAAAGATCACCAAAGGCTTCTTTTTGTGCTTCAACCATTAAGTCTTTGAGTTCCTGAGTAGAGAGGACACCGTTCTTGCGTTTTTCATAGAACATTTTATCAAAGAGATAACGACTGTGAATGTCACACATAAAGGTATATGCACCCTGCAGTTTCTGTTCAATGAGCATCAGCTTCTCTTGAGCGTCTTCAGTTTGTTCCAATGCTGCATCGGTAACAACAGCTTCAGCAAATGTTGATGCGGTCTCGGCGAGGTTCATCGGATAACTTTGGGCAAATGGTGCTTTATCTTTTAAAACCCAGCTGTGATAGGCATGACCGAGTTCATGGGCAAGAGTCAGAAGATTTTCATAAGTGCCGGCATAGGTCATAAAGATTCTTGATTGATTATTTTTCCCCATACCTGTACAGAACCCGCCGCCGCGTTTGTTGGGGCGGTCTTCGGCTTCAATCCAGTTTTTGTCAAATGCAAGTTTACAAAATGCTGCCATGTCGGGTGAAAATGATCTGATATTTTCATAGATAAAATCAGATGCTTCATCAAATGCATACAGTTTTTCAGCATTTCCGCATGGAGCAAACTGGTCATACCATCTGAACTTGTCAATTTTCAAAAGTTTTTTCTTGGCATCAATATATGGTTTTAAACGGTGCAGATTATCTTTAATAACTTTCCACATAGTGTCGAGAGTTTTCTGTTCCATACGTGCTTGTTTGAGTGGTTCGTAGGTTGCAGATTCCCATCCTCGGCGTGCATACATTGAAAGTCTAAAACCTGCCATTGAGTTTAACATCATAGAGGCGAGGTTTTCTCTTGTTTCCCATGCTCCAACCATCTTTTCAAAGGCTTGTTTACGAATATCACGGTTGCCATCCGACATTTTGGTTGCAAGCTGACCTAATGACATAGTAGTTGTTGTGCCGTTTTCTTCAAAATCGACTTTTAGTTCACCGGACATCTTGCCGTAGAGTTGATCCCAGGCATGGTACCCGTTGACAGAAAGTTCTAATGCTAATGATTCCATCTCAACAGGCATTTTACTTTTTGCTAATTTCCGCATCTCATTTAAGAAAAATTCTATTTCTTTTATACGGTCATCCGCTAAAAGCTTGTTCCAGTTTTCATCAGATTGCTGCAAAGCAAGCGATTCAAGTGTCGCCTGAATTTTCTGCCAACGAGAATAATACACCATTCCTTCATTTTCAATCGCATCAGCGGCTGAGTCGGTTGTGTTTTGAGATGTTAAGCATCCTGCAAAAGAGAGAATCAATTCAATATCTTCACCCAGTGACTGCCATTCTAAAATATATTCAGCCCAGTCATTAAGAGTTGTGTCATCAATTCCGGTTTGCAGTTGGTTGAGATTTTTTTCTGCCTTTTCTAAACGTGATTTGACATCTTCACGATGTTTTTTGTAAGCCGGTGAACTGCTTCCGCCTTCAAAAATTGAATCTAAATCCCATTTTGGGGCAGGTTCTATTTTGGTAGTTTTTTCTGTGGTCGTCATTTTTTTATCTCCATTGATATTTGTTTCAAAATATTTTGGCTCTTAATATACTGTAATCTTAAACTAAAGGCAATAGTTCCCATAGTCACATTTTTAGGAAAAAATGTTCCATCAATGTCATTCCCAATTTGATTGGGAATCCAGTAGTTACTATGTTATAAAAGTAATAAAAAGAAAGAGGTTGTCTCATTATATTAAAATAAAAACCTTTAATCCCGTGTTCCACCGCCATAGCGGATGACACAATTTTAACAGGAGACAACCTCATGA
>CALCCW010000302.1:0-3821 GCA_937900185.1 uncultured candidate division Zixibacteria bacterium
TTTATATGCGAGAAATATATTAGCAATTGCTCGTTTACAAAATGGAAACATCAAACAAGCAGAAAGTGAATTTAAAATATTGCATGAAATGTTTAGTGAGCTTGGTGATATTAAAGGTGAAGTTATTGTAAATATCAATTTAGCCAACCTATTTAGCAGAAAAGGTGATTTTATTAAAGCACGTCAAAATTATAATAAACTTCTTTGCATTCTTAAGGATCCTAAATTCTCAGAATATTTAAAACCTGAAAAAGCTAGAATATTAGCAAATATTGGCGAACTATATTTATCATTAAACAATCAAAAAATAGCAGAAGACTGGTTTAAAAAATGTATTGAAGTTTCTAAATCTTGTTATTCTGTTCAAAATGAAATTATTGCCAACGTAAAACTTGGATTTATATATCTATTTAATAATTCTTTAAAGAAATCAATAAAATGTTTTAAGACTTCTTGGAATCTCGCAGTTGAATGTAAAGATGAACTATGGATGGCAGAATCTCTTCGAGGTAAAGCAGTTTGGCATATTTACAATTCGCATTTTACTAAAGCTAGTAAATGTCTTAATCAAACGTTCTGTTTGTATAGATCACACAAAAATCTCTCGGGGTTAAGTAAGACATTTAAGAGTCAAGGATTATATTATGATTTTATTCAGAAAAAACAAGATTCAATCAGATCATATGAAAAATCCGCAAGAATTTTTAGATCTAAAAATGAAAAAAATGAGTTTTACGAAGCATTACTGGCTCTAATATTTACTTCTTTAGAAGAAGAGAATCTAACTAAAGCAATTGAGGATCTTTACAAGTTTTTAACTACTAACAACTTAAATCAATTATTTACACTGATTGAGAATTATCAATTTAAAGATTATAATTCATTAAAATCAATTTCTGAATCAGAAAAGTTAACCGATTTCATACAGTCATCTCTAAATATTTTAAAACAAGATATTGTGAAGTCACATCATAATATATCTTTTCTTAAAAGAAAATATTTGTTTATATCATATTTTGTGTCAAAATATCAGCAAAAATATCTCTTTTCAGACGTCATATTTAATGAAAGAGCACAAGCAGATGAAAGTAAACAAAAGGCTGTAATCAGTACAATAGATGAGAAATTAAATTATTTAGTGTTGACAAATTATGATTTAACTAAAATGGCAGATGTTTGAAGCTGATGGATAAAGATGATAATTATTGACGATAGTAAAATGACAGAAAATCCACCCAAACTAGTAATCGTCATTAAGAGATATAATAAGATTATAAGAAAATATATTGTTAGTTTCATAGATAATAAAGCAAATATTACAAAAATAAAATAATACGACTTCACCGGTGTCAGTTTAATAGAGCTCGATGATGGGAAGCGCAAGTAAGATGCGTTTCCCATTTTTTTTAACATTTTTTGGAGAAATAGAATGACAACTCAAGAAAGATTCCCTAAAAGAGAATACGAAGCTGAAGTTATCGGAGTTTATCCAAATGACCACTACTCCTTTGATAATGGTGGTAGCATTAAATACCAACTTGAAAATGACGAAAAAGTATTTTGGCATATCTCTGGGATAAAAAGCGAAAGGCTCGACATCTCGTTGAAAACTGCCGGTCACTACCTCAACTATCCTTTTATGTACGGGAAAAAATTCTTTCATCGGGATTTATTAAACCGCCATTGTATCATTCTTATCGAATTATTGCCGAGTAAAAAAGCTCCAAGTAAACTCGTACCGGTAATTGTCGGTTTTAAATTCTCATACATTGATCTTTTCTCATACAACGGAGACAATCATGCCAGATAATAAATTCCATCAAATGAAATATATTCAAATATCATCTATAATTGTTAAGAATAATAACATTCGGCTAGAAAGTAATAAAACTGCCGACGAAGAACTTTTAACAAGCATCAATGCTAACGGTTTAATTCAACCTATCGGTGTAACTCCTATTAAAAACGATACATATCAACTAGTATGCGGTCATCGCCGCTTAGATGCTGTAAAAAAACTAGGCTGGACTGAAATACCTGCAGTCATATTTGATTCAGAAAATTGTAAATCTATCACAATTGTAGAAAATCTTCAACGAAAAGAACTTTCCAATATAGAACTTGCTTTGGGAGTAATGATGTTGGTTGACGAAACTACATCATCATACGACGAGATAGGTTTAATGATTGGGAAAAAGCATAAAAGCTGGGTCAGTAGAGTATACAAGTTTGCCAAATGTTATCAGGAAAAAAATAAAACGGTTTCGTTTACGAAACTTCCGTTATCAACTTATTTGGAGTTAGTAAACTCCCCTGAACTACTAGTTAAAGCTGAAGATGAGAATTGGACTCAATTACGAGCCAGAGAAGAAGCATCTACAACAAAAAAATGTAAAGAAATTCCAAAATCAAATTTAGTAAACCAGCAAAATAATTCTTCTTTAAAATCATCAGATTCATTATTACCGGCTTACTATAAGCAATCCCAGCTAGTTGCCTATAACCCTATTGAATTCAAAGACAACGGTTTTACTATCAACGCCTTTTATTTCGATAAACACCAAGCATTTGACGTTGAAGCTGTTGTAGAAAAACTATTTGAACTTCAAAACAATCTTGATTTTGCCATTAAAATTATTCGAGAACATGAAAATGGAAATTCATCAATTCCAGATGATCTCAAAGAGGAATTTCACGATGTACTTTAATAAAAAAAGTAAAAAACGACATACTAAAATCCAAAATCAGCAAATTAAATCCGGTGATGAAATATTTACCATACAACGCAAACAATCAACCTTAGTTACTGATCTCGGTGATATTGAAACTGAAGAGACGGTACAATCTGTTATGGTCGGTGACATTAAAGTTGACAGTATTTCAAAGATATTCGGAAAATGCCACGATTGTGGTTTACTGGTTACATATTTAAACAAACGAATTTGTTTTTGCGGTAAAATTGTATGCACTAACTGTTGCGAATGGTGGGATGAAGATAACCGTCCGGTCTGTTCTAATTGCTACAAAGTACTAAAGAAAAAGAAATTCTGGTCTTCTTTTTGGCACCTGATTTTATCTCCTTTTATTGAACGGAGAGAAAATTGAAAAGAAAGCTAACCCCAGAAAACTATACCAAATTTCTTAATCAGGAATGTCAGAAATATGGTATAGACAAAAAAAAGAGTGTTGCTCCTATTTTGGAACAATTAATGATTACTCCCACAGACAAAAACTTACTTGAGATTATTGAATACGAACTAACCGAAGCCAAACAGCTTCAACAGACATACCCCGATCCTTTCCGTACAACAAACCCAATTAATGAGGGGGTTTTCACAGGTGATCTCCTTTTAGGTGCTATTCCACCTGAAGGTCTCCCTTATTTGGTTCCTCTTGAATTATTAAAAACTCACATGTTGGTTACATCAAGAACCGGCGGTGGAAAAACAAACTTAAATTATGTTATCTTAACCCAAATATTAGAAAGTCGGAGAAATGTTGATGATATTTGATAGAAAAGGCGATTACCAATCATTACTTCACTATCCAAAGTTTGTTTTCATACAATTGATACATTTTTATATCAATATTTTGGAACCACCTCCTGGATTAGATTTTAAACGTTGGGTAAACATAATTGCCGAAATCTTTTCAAATTATCTTGATATCAGAGTAGCTTCTCGAAGCTTACTTGTAACAACTATTCTAAAAATGAGTGAATTACCGGAATTTTTGCCTAGCGGTAGATATCCCACATTAAAAGATGTATACTTTTATCTCTTAAGAATGAAAATTCCCCTGCTGAGTAATATTTCAAGACA
>CALCCW010000303.1:0-23786 GCA_937900185.1 uncultured candidate division Zixibacteria bacterium
TCAGTTATCTCTAGTTTTTTTTTTTTTTTTTTTTTCAAGCAGAAGACGGCATACGAGATATATCAGTGTGACTGGAGTTCAGACGTGTGCTCTTCCGATCTTCATTGAAAGGAACGATTATTCCACGTCCCTCGGCAAGCATTTCGGTTGCATACCAATATGGAGTCGAAATAACTGCTTTGCCAGTTCCCATTGCATAGGCGAGAGTCCCTGAAGTAATCTGGTTTTCTTCAAGATAAGGAGTAACATATAGATCAGCTGCTCCGAGAAACTCGCATAACTCTTTCAGTTCGACAAACCGGTTATGGAATATAACATTATCGTTTAAATTGAGCTCACGAACGAGTTGCTGAAGTTTGATTCGGTATTCCTCTCCATGCTCCTTTATAATATGTGGATGTGTTGCTCCGAGGAGAATATAGGTAACATCGGGATGTTCCTTGATGACCGAGGGAAGTGCCTGCAGCACATTTTCAATACCCTTATTGGGTGAAAGGAGACCGAATGTAAGAAGCACCTTTTTCCCTTCCACTCCGAACTTATCTTTGTAAAAGTTTGGGTCAATGAAAGGCATATCGGGAATGCCGTGATGGATGAAGGCGATTTTCTCCTCCGGAACGGCATAAACGTCTCTGAGGAAATCGCAGGCTTTCTGACTCATCACAATCAGTTTGTCGGATATGTCTGCCAGCTTGTGCATAACCTCACGATATTCCGGGGGGGGATCCTTTAATACCGTATGCAGCGTTGTCACTATTGGCATACGAAGTTCTCTGAGAAGTTTCAAAAGATGGCTGCCGGCCGGTCCACCGAAAATACCGTATTCATGCTGCACACAGACAATATCAGCCTGGCTTATATTGAGAAACTCCGAAGCCACGTTGTAATCAGCAAGTTTGTTCTGGTTAACTACAAATCGAACTTTTCCAGGATAGGCATATCCCTCGGGTTTGTCATTCATGGCAACCGCCCAACAGCTAATATCGGGTGCTTCTGCCGATAATGCCTCTACAAGATCAGTAGTGAATGTCGCAATACCGCACAGGCGGGGCAAATAGTTGCCGATTACGGCAACTGAGCCGATTCCCTCATAATAACGAATTACAGATGCCATACTGGTCCCTTATTTAAACTGAACACACCAGTGAGCAGGACAGTAAATGATCTTGACTGATCATCCCTGATCCGTTTACCGACATGGTCAAATTGTCTCATTTTCTTTTTCACTGCCACTCTATCTTATTTAAGATTGTAAGATAGAACTTTCAAAACTCAAATGCAAGTTCTAACTATCCGATTAATATTGCCAAAATCTGATTAAGATTGATGGTAACTTGATCCATTCTCGAAAATAGTGATGAAAATCCAATTTAATAATAAAATAGGCAGAATTTAAATTCGGCCTATTACATTCAAAATAATATTATAAATAACTATTCTTTTGCTGTAACAATATCTGCTTTTGTTGGACCAATCAAAGCGAACAAATCTTTTTGTTCTTTTACAGGTACTTTAAAATCATTTAATAATTGTGAAAACACTCTTACCTTTTCGTTCCACTCAGCATTTAAAATATTTAGATGTGCGTGCGAGTCTTTCGTTGAACGACCATGATAAACTTCAGGACCTCCGGTAGCTTGACAAATCATAGCAGTTAATCTAAACTTAGTGCTCCTGCTTTTAGAACTGCAGTACGAACTTTATCAAGTTTTGGATTTGCATTCAGGATATCATTTACTTCCAATCTATCGATCAATTCAGTATAGCTTTAATAGAATATTGTCAATAGTTTTATAGTCCAAAACCACTTTTTTAAAAAATGAAAAAAACACAAAAATAGATGCTGTTTTTAGTATCAAAAAGAGGGGTAAGTAGCAACTAACTCTCCTTGCTTGTTAAATTTAAGTCTTAACAATGCGATGTGAAACCAAGTTTGTTACTTGTTTATTCTATTGTCTTCCAACGTGTTCCACCTCTTATTGAATAGCATGTTTTGAACTTAAAATCGAACTGTACAAAAGTTTGCTGAGTGGGAGGTCCACCCCGCTTATTTATTGCCCCCAACAACTTACAAAGTTATCACACAAACAATGCCTTCAAAAGGGCATCTGACTTGAAGTATTTTATGTCTAATGTGATGAAAGTTGTAAACAGAGTATTATCTCAAAACAAATCCAATACTTCACTACCTCTACTTGAAGCATTCAGAATAGACTGCCTCATACATACTTAACTCCTAAAACTTTAGACGTTTACTTTGAACGTTTAGGCTATCTACTTAAGTACTTACAGAAAAACGATATTATTATTTTAGATGTCAATAAATCTGTCATACAAGGTCAAGAGCCCTATGTTCCTGACAACTATTTTAAAAAGTCAAGACCACACAGGGGTCTTGACAAAACTGTCACACTGAGCGGAGTCGAAGTGTGTACTAATTAGACATCCCCACTTCCCACATGTCATCCCAGACTTGGAGGCTGTGTCACAATACAAATTGTCTCCATGTTATGTCTGTTCCTGAAGCCACGAAGTGGGTTTGTGAACAGACATTCCCCATTGTGACACAGCCTCTTGATCTGGGAACCATTTTTTATAATTGACAATCTGTTCGATATATTCGTTCATAAAATATGAAACATAATATGAAATTAATAAAAGATATGTATAGATTAAGAGGGGCAGACGAGGGCTCGCCTAGGCGAGCCGCCCACAAAATTCTATGGAATCGGAACGCCGACCTGCACAGCTTATAGATAATTTTTTAACCATTCAATGTTTTTCATAAGTCCAGAGGTCTTTTTCAAATCTCTTAATAGTATATGTAATGGGGCATTAGGGTGAACAAAATATTTTTTAAATGGAAATCTATCAGTATTTGCACTTATGACATAAAGCCAAATTGTACCAGCATAAAAAAATCTAATAATATCCCATCCATCAATATTACATTGTTTAGGCATATCTATTACGTGGTCAAAAACACCATTTTCATTGTGCTTGACTACTGTCATAATACATCCAAATGCATCTGATTTACCAGGATTTTTTTCTATCAACATGTTTTTAATAGTATTTTCATGTTCTCCTAAATTTACATTTTTATAGAACTCTCTATTGCAAGCACTTGCTTTCCAAAGTATAGAGAGTTGATATAATTTCAACCGTTTATAATCAATGTTTAGTACATTCATTCCATGAGTTGCTGGTTCAACCATTATACCAAAAGTTTTTCCTGTTGGAGTTGAGTATATTATTGCTCTTGCATAATCATCTAAATCTTTAAATGTATCTTCACATTTTTGGCATAAAAACCTATCCCATTCTCCTGAATATTTTCTTCCAACAGGAGAACGATGACTGGAAGAGACTCTAAGAACTTTATGTTCTTTATCATACATAGGTTTATATGCCCATTCTGGGATTATGTGTGACTTAACAAATTTAGAGTTTAAACCACATAGTTTACATATACCTTTATAATTCATAGATTTACTCTTTATGGGTTACCATTGCCGAGCTTTGGGCTGTTGGGAAAATTACAACTTCCGCTATCTGCACATGCTGCGGACGCGAGGCTATCCAAACGGCTGTATCGGCGACATCATCAGGTTCTAAAGCTTTATATCCCTGATAGACTGTTTTTGCTTTTTTTCTGTCACCATAAAAACGAACATCGGAGAATTCTGTTTCAACCAATCCGGGGTCAATAGTTGAAACCCGCAAAGGGGTATCGACCAAATCAAGACGCATGCCTTTGGTGAGGGCATCAACGGCATGTTTTGTCGCACAATATACATTACCGCCGGGGTAGACTTCATGTCCGGCAATCGAACCGATATTTATAATATGACCGGATTTACGTGAAACCATTCCGGGAATAACAGCCCGACTCATATAGAGAAGTCCTTTAACATTGGTGTCAATCATTTCTTCCCATCCGTCAATATTTCCCTCATGCAGTTTATCCAAACCCCGTCCTAAACCGGCATTATTGACTAAAATATCGATACCCTGCCATTCTTTCGGTAAACCCGAAATAGCCAGCTCAACATCTTTACGCTTTTGCACATCAAGTTCAATCAAATAACACTCAATTTGGAGTTCTTCGGCAAGTTTGAGAAGGCGTTCTTTTCGTCTCGCACAGAGAATCAATTTGGCACCTTCTTGGGCAAATTTATGGGCGGCAGCTTTACCGATACCTGATGAAGCACCGGTGATTAAAACAATTTTATTTTGTAAAGAAGACATTTTATTTTCCTTATATAATGTGGTAATTAATAAATTAAATTATACTTATCATACTTCGACTCCGCTCAGCATGACATCTTAAGGTATATCAGCATGATGTCCTTAATGTAAAATTGTTATACCTGTCAGTCAATCAATCAGAACTATAAATTTTGTCGAAATACGTAAAAATACAGAATAGTATATCAAACTCATTGTCGTTCTGTCTTATTTTTGCTATTTGTTGACAAAAAAGAGGACAAGTTGATGTAGATATCTAAACCTCTCATACAATTAAGTTTAAAGCTTTGTAAAATAATAATATTGTGAATAGTACATTATATGTAGGAAGTAGGCAATATTTTGAACAGACAGACATATATCGGTGCCGGGCAAGTCGGCAAGAGCAAATCATAACCTTTTGTTACATAATTAGATAACAACTAAAAGGTAAAACTTATTCTGATTTCTATTTTGGCATGAATTGTGCAAGTGTTATAAAATGAAATACTAAACTAATAGCTTCTTGTATCCGATATATATATGTATGGTGCGAAACCCATATTTTTCGGGTACGGTTGTTAAAAATCGGAGAAATATTATGGCAGCAGCACCACATAAAAAAGAGCAGTACATTCCGTTGCCGAAAAAGACATACTGGCATTTGTACAGTCTGCAAAATTTGGAATCGGATAAGTTGGCAAAAACAGTCAATAAGATTTTAAAGCGTGAATATGTTTTAGTGAAGTAGAAAAATTAAAAACTTGACTTCAACGGTTATTGCGTTTAGATTCAGCCGACTGTGGATAAATGTTAATAACCGGATATTTAAACATGATAGTTTAATAGTAACCGGTACTTTAAAAGAGAAAATGATATTGTGTTTAAAAAGAAACTAACTTTCATGCTAATCCCCAATTCTGATGGGGTACTCAAACAATTTAAAATTCCGGTTGCTGTTATATATTCTGTTATTATTTTTGCAGTTTTATTGGTTGCCGGTAATTTCTATTTGTCAGCTGAATACTTTACCCAAAAAGTAGATCAAACAGAAATTGAAAAACTTCGTGCTGAAAACTCCGAACTAAAAGAAAAATATGAACAACTCAGGTGGAACCTATCCGAAGTAGAGGACCGTTATGCGGTCTTAATTGATAAAGAAGTAAAAATCAGAACTCTTTTTGATCTTCCTGAAATAAATCCCGAAGAGAGACAACTTGGTATCGGTGGTCCAACCTCGCCGTCGCTTGTAAATCTATCAGAGACAGAACAAACAGCCTTATCTACCGAATATGAAATTGATAAAATCCTGAGACTTTCTAATTTTGAATTAGAAAAGTACAATGATGTAGAAAAAGAACTTAATACTGTTAAAGACCGTTTGGACCATACTCCTTCTATTTGGCCTACCAAAGGCTGGAACTCTCGCGGATTTGGTATGAAATCTGACCCATTTACCGGCTACAAACAGATGCATCGCGGTATTGATATTGCCAACCATACCGGTACTCCGGTAATTGCTACGGCAGATGGGAAAGTAAAAATATCAAGTAATCAACCTGCCGGCATGGGAAAATATATTACTATTGACCATGGTTACGGATTCCAAACCAGATATGGTCATCTCTCCCAACGATTAGTCAAACGGGGACAAAAAGTAAAACGCGGCGATATTATCGGTTATATGGGTTCAACCGGATATTCAACCGGTCCGCATTTGCACTATGAAGTTATCAGAAACGGTAAATTTTTTAATCCGAAAAATTTTATTTTAAATACAAAATAATTATTAAAAGTATCTTTTTAAAAAAAACCGCCTGTTTGTAGGCGGTTTTTTTATGTCTCATGCTACCAATGAGATACGGCATTATACATGGATTATGTAAGTCAATAATATCTTAATTATCTCTTTATCTTAGTAATTTAATTATGTATATTTCTTATAGGTTACTTTTTAGTAATCTATTTTGTAAGAAAAAGAAACTTTATAACTATATTAGCGTTTAAGTAATTATGAAAAGAGATAAAATCAATCCAATATTGGAAAAACAAAACAATACATTTGTAGACGATGAAAAGGCTGTAAAAGAGCTTATTCGTAAAATAAAAGACGGTGACAAAGCTGCTTTTTCTGAAGTTGTCAACAGGTATCGTTCTCAAGTTGCTTCAATTGCATATAAATTGGTTGTTGATTTTGATGAAGCTGCTGACATAGCTCAGGATGTATTCGTGAAAATGTCTAAAAATATACATAAGTATGATGAGTCCAAAAAATTCTATACGTGGTTATATAGAATCACTGTGAATGCCTCAATAGATTTTATGCGTAAAAATAAACGACACCGTCATGAACCTTTGGAACATGCCTACCAAACTTCTGCCAAAGATCATAATTCTCCCGAGCAGTCATATAATCGAGTTCGAATTCAAAGCTATATAGAATCTGCTGCTGATACATTAAACGACAAACAGAAATCTGCTTTTGTCCTTCGCGATATGAAAGGTTCTAAAATTTCAGAAGTAGCAGATATTATGGATATGCCTGAGGCAACAGTCAGATGGTACCTGCATCGTGCCAGAACAAAAATAAAAAAAGAATTGATTCGTAAATGTCCGCATCTGCTTATTATGTTTGGATTAAAATAACATTTTTCTCAAACCAATAACACACATATTCTCTACCAACCAATCAGCCTACCGATAGGCACAAATAATCTCCTATCATAATAGAAAATCTGGTTATAATTTGTTTATTTATTGAACAGAAACAATAAATTTTTATCTCAGAATGTCGATACTATAATGTATTGAGAATTTGATAACCATTTTTATAAAGAAATAAACATATGCCTACTATTGAAAAAAACAGTCAAGTATATATTGATGAAAATAATGATGATGAACAGACCAACAAATGGCTTGAGATTTTTTCCTTATTTATTCATGACTTAGAATCACCGCTTGCTTCAATGAAATATTTGCTGAAAATAATTACAGAAGGTAATTTTGATTACTCAAATAAGTTACACAAAACGATAGTTGATTCCTCGCAGGTTGCAATCAGCAGGTCTGAATCAATCTTGTATGATATTATGGCAATTGCTAAATCAGGCAAAGTAGGTATTCCGGTCTCAATGGTTACAATTGTTCCCGACTCTATCATTCAGGAAACAATTGATATGATTCAGGCATCTGCCCAAGAGAGAAAAATCCAAGTAAGTTTTACAAATAATTCAGGGAATACACCGATTACTGTTGATCCTAAACTTTTAAAGCGTTCTTTGGACAATTTACTATATAACGCAATTCGCCATACACCTTCCGGCGGAAATATTTCTGTGTATACCGATTTAGGGAAAGATTCTTTGTATGTACATATAAAAGATTCCGGTAAAGGGTTAGGTGATTTAGAACCTGACTTATTATTTGAAAAATTTGGTCAGTTAAAACTTCGGGCTGAAGGAAAACATCGTGGTGTCGGACTTGGATTGTATTTTTGCAGACTTGCAGTGACAGCTATGGGAGGAACTGTTTTTGCTGAAGACCATGAAAAAGGCGGTGCTGTTTTTACTTTGAGACTTTTAAAAGGAGGAAATAATGGATAACAAAAAAATAAATGCCGATTCATATTTACAAACCGGCTCAAATGAATTAAGAGTTTTAGAATATAGAGCAGCAGGAATCTCATTTGGAATCAACATTCTGAAAGTATCAAAAATCGTTTCTGAAATAAATCAACTTATTCAAATACCAGAATCGGACCCATCTATTCAAGGTGTTTTTAAAGATATGAACCGCTTAGTGCCGATTGTTGATTTAGCTGCTGTTTTGGGTATGGAACATGAAAAATCTAAACATGACAAAGTTATTGTAACTGAATTTTTTGGTATGCAAACCGGATTTCATGTCGAAAGAATTGACTGGATTCATCATTTTAAATGGGAAGATGTTATAGACGCCAAACATGTTTTTTCAGGAATCAATCAAAAATATGTGCTTGGTATTGTCAAACCAACCGAAGACCACATGGTACTTTTGTTAGATTATGAAACAATATTATTAGATATTCGACCCGAATTTAAAGAAAATGCTAAAGTTACTATCACAGAAGATTTGAATATAGCTCAAAAGAAAATTTTAGTAACCGAAGACTCACCAGCCGTACGTGCAATGCTTGTCAATGAACTGCAGACTCTTGGCTGTGATGTAATTGAGGCTGCTGATGGGTTGGAAGGATGGGAAGCATTTCAAAAGCACTCATTTGATCTTGTTATTAGCGATGTAGAGATGCCTCAGATGGACGGTTTAGCACTTACCATGAGAATCAGGCAATCAGAAAGACCTGACACACCGGTTATTGTATATTCTTCTATTGGAGATATTGGCATGAAAGCCCGTGCAAAATATTTAAAAGCAGATGCTCATATCACCAAATTAAATCTTAATAAACTTATTATTTCTGCAGGAAAACTTATGAACGGTGAAAAAATTGAATTTGATTCGGCTGACATTGATGTAGACAATAATGCTCCTGAAATACTTGAAACCATCGCATTAGACTAAATAATATAAAACTTCTATGAAAAACCCGCTTCCAAGCGGGTTTTTTAATATCTATTCTATTTGGCAAACCTTTTGCCTCTCTTAACTAAATGTATTACATTAGTAAAAAATAATAGGATTGATATGTCGAAACTAATGTTAACTGCCAAAAAAGCTTTTTGGTTATTTATCTGTATTACCGTTATCCTACTTGCCCAAGCTGTGTGGTGGATTGCACTCATGGCGAAGCTATTTAATGAAAAAGTTGACATGGTTCAAAAATTTGGAGCCGACAAAGCCTATATTGACCTTATTCATCAGGAAGAAATTTCAAGACAAATTATGATAGGACTTGAAGGTATTTTCTTTCTTTTGTTAGTTGGAGCCGGAGCTTGGCTTATTTACCGCACACTTGTTAAAAATGAAGAGCTGCAGTTTGCTCAACAAAATTTTTTAATGTCGGTAACTCACGAATTGAAAACTCCTTTGGCATCTATGAAAATTTACTTAGATACATTAAAATCAAATAAAATCCCCGAAGAAAAAAAACTTACTATTATTCCAAGATTAAAAGATGATGTGAATCGTCTCGAAAAACTGGTCGAAAATATTTTAGAAGCCGGACGTTTTGAAAAAAGCGGATACGAACTGCATAAAGACTATTTTGATTTAGCAGCAATGATAAAAACTGACTTGGAAAAACTAATAACGTTTAATCATAATCAAAAATTGGAAATTATTACTGAAAATATTCCTGATAAGTTTATCTTTTATGGTGACAGGTTTGCCTTAAGCAGAGCTTTTGAAGCAATTATTGAAAATTCGCTAAAATATAATGATAAAGATAAAATTATTGTAAAAGTTTATTTTAAATCTGACAAAAAACATATTTTTATATCTATATGCGACAATGGTATTGGACTCTCAAAAAAGGATTTGGAACTTGTTTTTGATAGGTTCTACCGTGTTGGAGAAGTACTTAATATTAGTAAACCGGGCAGTGGACTTGGATTATTCCTTTGTAAAGAAATTATGAAGGCTCATAAAGGAAATATCAAAGTTGAATCTGACGGAATTGGTTTTGGTGTAAATTTTAAAATTCAATTAAAGGTAATAAAAAATCATGAAAACAATTCTCTTAGTTGAAGATGACCCCAATGTCGCCGATGGATTGGTGATAAATTTGGAAGCCGACGGGTATCAGGTTTTGCATGTTGATGACGGTAATAATGTTCTCAATGAATTTGAAAAAGGTAATTTTGACTTAGTTTTAATGGACATCATGCTCCCCGGTACAGATGGGCTGACACTTACTAAAGAGATTAGAAAAACAGGTTCTATTATTCCGATAATTTTTATCACTGCCCGTGACCAAACCGACCAAAAAGTTGAAGGACTTTTAGCAGGTGGTGATGATTATATTACAAAACCGTTTGATGTTTCAGAACTCTTAGCCCGTATCCAAGGTATATTTCGCAGACAGGCATGGCTTAACCCCGGTGAAACAACTGAAAATGAATATGAATTCGACGGTCGTTCAATTAACTTTACAACTTATACTGCAAAAGGTCCCGGGGGAGAAGTACATCTGACCAGAAAAGAATGTATGGTCATGAAATATCTTATTGAACGTACCGGTAAAGTTGTCAGCCGTGATCAACTTTTGGATGCTGTGTGGGGATATCACACCTATCCGACTAATCGCACTATAGATAATTTTATCCTCAGGCTGAGAAAAATATTTGAAGTTGACCCCAAACAATCTGTGTATATAGAAACTATCCGAGGAGTCGGCTATCGTTTTACAAAAAAAAACAATTAATATTAAACTAGTTTGGTAGGGCAGAGTCTCTCGGAGACTTGTTTTATTTTATAAAAAAGTTTTGTATATCATTTTTTCGAGGGAGCTGATGAGGGCATCTGTCCTTCACGGAAACTTAGGATTACAAGATTAAGTTGTTCTTAGATTTGAAATTATAAAAATGTGGGTTTTTGTTGAAGGATTACATATAGAAAAAGCTTTAATGGACAACTAAGTATCTTACAAAAGTCTAAAGACTATCTTTAATATTGTTTAACAATTTGGGGAAATGGAAAAAAATGTTTGTAATGGGTAAGACCATCTATTATATTTAAACCGTAACCATTCTCAAATGGTAACGGGCAACGAACATTATAATTATTTCTAACATAAGAAGAGCTACCATGAAAAATACTAAAATAATTTTTATTGTGCTGTTATGTATATTCTTATATTCAACAGCAATAGCTGAAGTATATGTGAACCGTGCATCGGATGGGACGAAAATGCCATATGAAGTAAGAGGAGGCGGATTAACTTTAGACCGCGATTATCAAAATGCTTACGGGGCGTTACATTATCTTGATCCGGGTCCTCCATTTATTATTGAATGTCCGATAATAATACAAAATATTTACGACCCTGAAGGAAATGTGGATACTTGGGGTTCATTAACAATACGTTCTGGGGGAGTAGGTATTACCAATCCATTTGATATTTATATAAGCAGACAAGATGAGTTTGATAATGGCTGGTACATAGATGGTTTTGTTAATATGGAAGGTTCAACAATCGACCCGATAACTATAAACGGTGAATTTGGCTTACACTGTGCTGGACCTACCGATATTGGACCTGATAATATAAATGATCATGATATATCATTCTCTCATGTGATTTTCAAAGAAAACAGTCACTTGGGTATGATAGAAATTTCAAGTGGAAATACTAACTTTGATCATTGTACTTTTTTACGTAACGCCGACTCTTCTATTGTGAATTTGGTCTCTGCAGTTAGTTATGTTCAGCGCGATTGGAGTTTCTCCATGAAGCATTGTACTTTTGAAGGTAATTTTGTAAATTATTATGCTTTAATGCGTGTTGATAATTTTAAAAATGTTGTTTTTGAGGATAATAGTTTTACTAACAATAGATTTTATGAATTTCCTCAAGCAACATTGATGGAAATACGTAATTGTGAAATTCAAAGTATTAAAGGGAATACTGCTAGCAATAATACGAATAATGCGATACATTTATATAATACCCATTTAACTAATGATTGTTATTTTAAATCCTCAGAAGAATTACCTATTATTTCAGATAATATTTATATACCTGATACCGTTACGCTTACTATTGATTCAGGCTCGGTTATTAAATTTTTTCAAAATGCCCAAATAGATGTTAAGGGCACATTGGATGTGACCGGAACAGTGATGACATCCTGGAATGATGATGAATACGGTGGTGATACTGATTTAGACCCATCACCGGCATATATACAATATTGGGGAGAAAATAATGGAGCAATTTCTGTTGATTCTACAGGGATGCTTAATATGCATAACTCAACTGTTCGTTATGCCAAAAGTGCAGTTTACACTAAAGGAAGGCTGGATATTCAAGGTTCCAATTTTGTTGATAATAATAATTATGCTTTACAAATAGAACCCCATCTTTCCGGTCTTTACAGTATCAGTAACTCATTATTTTCGCGTACAACTCAAGATTATAGTTTGAGTTCGGGAAGCGGGATATTTATTGATAATCAGTATTCAGGAGGTGCCGACTATTATTTTGATAGTGTGATATCTATTCAAAATGAGAGAAACGGTTTATATTTATCAAATACACAAAATAGCCCCATGACAATTGAAATAAGTAATTCCAATTTTTCAGGAAATGATAATTATGGGGTATACACATCGTTAGACCCCGGAGTGTTAAGTATAGGTATTTTCAATACTTTATTATGTGGTAATGGAATGTCCGGGTTTTATTGTCCTTCAATATTTGACCCGCACGCCATGTTGGATTTTGAAAGTAATGTTATTGCAGGAAATGGTTTTAGGGCAGATAATCGTACAGGGGCAATGATTAGTGGGGTGTGGAAAGGTGATATTATAAATAATACAATTGCCTATAATTATGGGGATGGTCTAATTGCTGAATTTCCTCATCAGTCGGAAACTTATACTATTAATAATGTGTTTTATCGTAACGGTTCTTATGGTTATCAAATGTATCAGTCCGAACAACCTTCTTTTAGTATGAATTGGTTTTGGGAAAACAAAGATGATACCAATGAACTGCGATTTGTAGATTCAACCGGAACATACATTACAACAGTCGAAGATTTACAACTACTTGGTGGTTTGTATCCCACAAATCGTCATCATACTCCTGGGTTTATTCCTGAGCAAACAGGAGAAATAGATACGATTGCATATCATGAAAGTATTGATATGACTCTTATCGTTGACGAAGGAGCGTTTACCGATAAACATTTGCAACACACGCTTATTAAAGCGGATACATCTGAAGCAAACTGGTACCAAATTTCAAGAAATACAGATGATTCCCTTTGGATATTGGGTGATGCTACTGAGGTTGCTCAATCTCATGAAACATATTTGATTTTTGATTATCATCTTATAGGAAGTTCATTAATGATTGAGTCGGGACGTATGACAGAAGTGACTGTTGATAAAGATATTGACGGGGAAAATCGTTTTATTGATGGAGATAACAACGGGCTTGCAGGTGTAGATATTGGAGCAGATGAATTTAATCCGGCAAGTGGTCAACCGGCTCCTATTCAAGTATTAAATCCGGCTGAAGATACTCTTTTACATTCTGATGATAAGTTTACTTTAGAGTACGAAGTTGATACCGGTATTTCAGCAATTGATATTTATTACATAACACAATATAACCCTACTGTTCCTAGTACAGGTTGGTTTCTTCTAAAAAGCAATATTGATCCGAGTACAGGAAGTTGTGAACTTGATGTACCGTTTGCTTTATCTACAAAATGTCGTTTTAAAGTTTCAGACCATGCTGATTCATCGGTATACGGCATTAGCAATAGTTTTAAAATAAAATATCCGGTGTTTACTTTGATTAATACAAGCGGAGAGTTCTATCCGTTTACTTCTCCCGATGATCATTGGCAATTTGGTAATGATTCAGCAAGTATGTGGCCTGTTTCTGCATGGGTAGATTACTACGGTATTGATTCTTATACTGGGGTACCGTATCCATCTCAATTTACCGCATTTAATGAGTATAATGCCAAGTCATCTGATTTTCCAAGTTGGCATACCTGGGTAAAGACGTTTGGTGAGGATGTATGTTATTTCACTAATTTTATTACTCCTATTTATAGACCTTCAGCAGTAAAAAAATGGGCATCTACAAAAGGTAAATGGGGAGGTTCCTGTTTTGGTCTGGCTAATACAACATTAATGGCTTTTTATGATAGGTATGCATTTGAGCTCCGTCCTGAAGTTCCAAACTATCTAAAACTTCACGATTTGACTATGACTGATAGTTTACGAAGTTTAATAAACAGTATTTGGACCTATCAATTCGGGCAAGAAAATATTAAGCACACCTTGCAAAACTTAAATAAAACCCCAAAAGAAACTTTAAAAGAAATTCTGAAAATGTTTGATTCATTAAAAGTATCATTATCTGATAGAGTTTTAACATTAATGGGTCCTCATGCTCAAGGAGTACAAGCAGGAGTACATACAATTGTTCCTTATTATGCCGAACATACAAGTGGTAGTATTTGGGATATTTATGTATATGAAAATATTGACCCTAATAGTATCTATACCATAGAAATTGATACAACTCTAAATATCTGGACTTATGCTCCTGCCGGTTGGTCGGGTAATAAAGGAATGTTTTTAGAAGACAGTCTTGATAATTATATAAATGGAACGCCAACCATAAATAAAAAAGCATCTCAAATAAATCTATTGGCTACAGCAGCAGGGTATACCGAAATGTATGTCTCGGAGACAGATTCAGTGTTGATAACAAATGGAAGTGATACAATCGGTCAGTATGGTGATTCATTGTTTAATAGTTTTGCCGATGGAATACCTCTTATACCAAAGGTTGGAGGTCCAGTGTCACCTATTGGATATTATCTTCAGGATGATAACTATGAAATAGCTCTATCCGGTATTACTGATTCGGTTCACCGCTTTAGAATTTTTACAGCAAATAATATTATGTCATATAAACATATTTCAGAAGATACGACAGCGACAGAACAACTTCGATATGATGCTCCGATAGGAGAGTTTTGGGTACTAAATCCGGATAGTGTAGTCAGAAATCATGTTTTTGAGTCAATTGCTATTGTACCGGACACAGAATTTGTTCTCAGGTTATCAGATATATCAATACTACCGGGGGATTCTATTGGATATTCAAAAACAAATTCAACCGGTTTAAAGATTCATAATATTGGAAACAATAAAACATATAATATAGCATTAACTTTAGCAGGATCTTATTTAACAGATGAATTTGAATTTTTGAATGTATCTCTTCCTGAAAATACTTCTCATTATATCGCACCTACAATAGAAGATTTATCAACGCATAGAATAAAAATATATATTGATTCAGAAAATGACGGTACTATTGATGATTCTATTTTCATCTCAGGAACTGCAACTGATATAGGAAATTCAGATATACAAATACTTCCTCATTCATTTGTTTTGTTACAAAATTATCCAAATCCGTTTAATCCAAATACAAATATTAGGTTTAACTTATCTCAGAGATCTGATGTTAAGTTGGAAATCTTTAATTTGTTAGGAAAGCGTGTTATCACTTTGGTAGATAAAAATCTTCCTGTCGGGGAGCATACTGTCACTTGGAACAGTCTTGATGATGCAGGACAAACAGTTGCCAGTGGAGTTTATTTATACCGTTTAACCGCCGGGAATTATATTGATAGTAAGAAAATGATTTTACTTAAGTAAGAATAGATTTTGGGACAAACAAGACAGCAGTATCGAAACATTGTTAGAATGATTATTTGCAATTTCCGGATTATTGCTGCTGTTGTAATTAAAATCAATTGAGATATTTTTGTGTGTCTTCAACAGTTCCATCATGTTCTATCCGGCTGGCTATGTTAAAAGCTTTGTCTCGATCATGTGTTACTAAATTTAGACTGGGAAGTGGCTCATCCATCAAAAGCATGGTAGGTTATAGAACCAGCACTTTGGCGAGAGCTACACACTGTTGTTGTCTGCCTGACAATTATGCTTGTTTTCTGTCTGCGTATCATGTCACACTAACAAAGTTAAGAATATCTCGAGTTTTTTCTAATCTTTCGGTTTTTGCTGCCCCTTTTGCTTTCAACCCGAACTGAATATTCTCCTATTCATAATTTTTTCTCCACAAAAGATTCCATTAAGCTTTACTATAACTTTCTCTAATATTTTCACCAGAGTATAAAAATATCAAACCCACAACAAGTGCTATCCCCATAACAAACATTGAGGCAACAAAGACATAATCCTGCTTAGTAGTAAACCACAATATTTCACCTGCCAAACCTCCATTTGCTTATCATATTTAGTAGATAGAGGTCTGTTGAGGCATATTTATTGTTTGGATTTAGCTACATCCAAACGGCACCATGCGTAAAGTGCATCGTAAACCTCAAACTGGTGCTTGAGATTCTCGGCATCATCTGGAAAGCGAATGCTGTATCCCACTGCGATAGCTTCAAACCCGGGAGCTAGAGCGTCACTGTCCAGGTCATCTGTGTCAGCTGCATGAATAATTTTGGAGAGACGTAGCAAAGCCTTGTCACGCAGGTCATATTTTTTTATAATGGTTTCAAATGAGCATTTGCCATCGTGATGACCCAATTCAACATCGGGTGCATCAAAGGGAATCGCTCCCTCATGCTCAGTTACTTCCTGAATACGCGACTTGGGAACAAAGAGTATTTCCGCTTCTGAGTCTATGAACCGTTTGATAAGCCAGGGACATGCTACCCTGTCAACATGAACATGTGATCGTGTTACCCATTTCATTAGTTAATCCTTTTCTATTTGTTTATGTAGTCTGTACACATAAGATAAGCTTTTCGACAATCCTATACTGTGCCGTCGGCTGTAATAATTCTCACTTCGCTGTACATTTTTCATGTGGTTATTCTTTCTCATAATACTTCATATAGAGTTTTACCTTTATGAACTGAATACGTTCTATATAAGTTAGAATTTTTTTTCTATTCATCAAGTGCTTTTTGGAGATTTTTGTCATCAGTAAAATATAATAATTGATAAACTCTTGCCGGTCTGTTCAATGTAATCTCTTAACTTTACCATTTTGGTGAGGTGTTCTCTTTTTTATGTAACCATGAGCTATTCCTAAGTCAATCAAATGCAATGAAAGGAGCAATTAACCGTCAAAGACCTGAAGGTGCTCCTTATGCATATCCCTCAGGACATACTTTTTCAGCGTTTGCAACAGCAGGGGTTGTGTACAAACATTATGGCAAGACTTGGGGTATTTCTGCTTTTGTCTTGGCTTTAGAATACCGGAATTGGCACCGTAAACCTAAAAATGATGGCTTTTTATACAAAAATAATTATCGCATTTTATGCGTTTTATTACTTGACAAGAATGTGACGAACGACTATTGTAGTTATGTAAATAATCGCAATAGATAAAAAGCGAAGTCCTATCGCTTCAAGAGTTTTTTCTAAAATGGTTTAGAATGTTACGAATTTATCCGCAGACATTTTATACCACTAAGGAGAATTAAGTTATGCACACTCATTTGATGTCTCTGTATAAAAAGATAACCGCCGTTATTATCCTCATTCTATTTAGTTTTGTTCTCCTCACTCCAACCGTCAACGCCCTCAATTATGACCCCAAATTACGCAAAACAATTATTAAACCTAATGGGGATGGAGATCCTTGGGAAGTAGAAAGAATAAATGATCCACCTACTTATTTCTATAGTTCTATTATTTATTATTTTAATCTATTTATAATTAAAACATTAGAAAAACCACATATTATTAATATTGAAAAAGAGCAGTACAGTGGGCGGCAGACGCCCTCGTCTGCCCCTATTGGGAGCAAATAAAGCAAAGTAGGTCGAAACCCCTGCGGTTTCGACATTGAAAATATATATGGATGAGTAATAAAAAATTTAAACGAGTGATACTACTATGAATAAAAAAATATCAGAGTTCCTAAAAAAATTAACTATCAGTATCTTACTGCTGATATTTAGTTTTGTTCTCCTCACTCCGACTGCCAACGCCCTCAATTATGACCCCAAATTACGCAAATCAGTTATTAAACCTAATGGGGATACCAACCCTTGGGAAGAACAAGATGTTATTGAACCTCCCCCCGGTGATAATACTGAATACGAATTGTTTACTTATAAAGAAGATGTTAACATTTTTATAATTACTCTCAACAGTTTTTTTAGATGGAATTTCAACTTTTTTTATACTGATATTAGTAAAGAGAAAGTAACAAGCAGAAAAAGTGATATTGACAACAGAACAACTACAGACCGCCAATACATACGTTAGTAACAAGGATTTCAGTAAAGCACTAGAAATTCTTTGTCTAATAGATATTGATACATCGTCTGATTTAATGGGTGATTACTACCTGCTTTTATCAGAAGCATCTCTGTCTTTGGGTGAGCTTGAGCAAGATTTTGCAGAACAAGCTGTACTCTTCTTTCTCAAAACTTCAGAACATAAAAAATATGCCCTTGCCAAATACTTATTTGGATGGCAAATACAATTATTGGGCAACTATGCTAATGCCAAAGAACCATTAAACGAAGCTTATAGTGCCTCTCTCCGATGCGATGATCAATTCTTATCCGCTCGTATTCTAAATAGATTATCTTATGTTTTATTTAGATCAGGAGATATTGAACAAACTATCAAAGTTCTTAATAAAACTAAAGATATTTACAATTCTCTTAATTTACCTCAAAATATTTTAAAGGCAGATTTAAATATCGCTCAGATATACTTTTCATGTGGAGATATTAGGAATTCGTTAAAAACTTATAAACTCCTATTGCTATCTCCTTCATACAACCCGAAGACAAACACATCCGCAATATTAGTTATGTCCTTATTGTATGCTTTACAAGGAAAAACCCATAAAGCGTTAGAATTGATTGCAATTAAAAACGATGATTTCTCGGAATCACAGCATCAACAATTTATCTACCATGAATATTATGGGCAAATTCTGATGCTTAACGGTCAGCTTAAGGAATCATTATCTCAACTCAATAATGGTTTAAAAATTGCCCTCAAGACTGCTCCTGAATCCGATATGATTTCACAAATAGAAAGATTACTCGGTGATGCCTATCTTTTATTAGGAGACTATAAAAAATCTGAATCACATACTACCAAAGCATTACAGGTTGCCGAAAGAATAAACGAACGAATCGAAATCGCCGCATGTTACCGTATTTTCGCACAACTTGAACATCAAAAAGACAACACCGACAAAGCAAAAGAATGGTTCAATAAATCTATAGACCTGTTCAACTCAATAAGTTCGTATTATGAACTGGCTGTTACACAATTCATGACAGCAAAATCATATCTATTCTCTGACTATGACACCTTGGAAATGCTTTATGAGGCACGCAAATATTTTAAATCTGAAAATATCAATCATTATTTAACCAAAGTTGATAGTGAAATTTCAAAGTTAAAAAATATATCCGTAGAAACATCAAGAAAAACAGCCTCTGATAAAAATGCATGTCCTGCTATTATCACAGCAGACAAAACAATGAGAAATTTGTTATCTCTGACAAAAGATATTTCAGTCGCTCATGACACTGTTCTTATTACCGGCGACACCGGTACCGGCAAAGAACTTTTGGCACATTATATACATTATCATTCAGGACATACCGGAAAATTTATAACAGTCAATTCAGCAACTATACCGGAATCGATCTTTGAATCAGAACTATTCGGTTATGATAAAGGAGCTTTTACAGGAGCGAATAAAACAAAAAAAGGAAAGTTTGAGCTGGCAGAGAACGGAACTTTGTTTTTGGATGAAATCGGAGAGATTCCATTATTACTGCAGGCAAAACTTCTCAGGGTTCTTGAGGAGAATAAAGTTGAACGTCTTGGCTCAGTAGAAAAACTTCCTCTTAATGTACGAGTAATCGCTGCTACAAATAAAGATTTACAAGAATTAGTAGATGACAACAAATTCCGTTCGGATTTATATTATCGTTTGAAAGTATTAACGCTTCAACTCCCCCCATTGCGTGAACGCATGAGTGACATCCCGGCATTGGTTGAATATTTTCTGTGTAATTTTGGTCATAAAATCAACGGCGATGCTAAACTTATTGAACAATTGTCATCTATTTTATCAGAGCGACAATGGGATGGTAATATTCGTGAACTAAGAAACGAACTAAAACGACTATATCTTTTTGCTGATAAATCTATTGAGAAAATGATTGAGTTGACAGCAACACATCGACCTCAATCTGATAGTGACCGACTTTTGAGCTTGCTTGAAACGACTAATTGGAATCAAAGCGAAACTGCTCGTGTCCTAAATGTAAGCGAAACGACTATTCGTAGAAGAATCAAGAAATATAATATCCTTCAGAACAAATCAAGTCTCTATTAACAAGTTATTATACCTTTCAATCTATATTGATATACCCATTCTAAATATAGTTGTATGTTTACCCTATAGTCATTGCGAGTCGAGTGAATCCGCAAGGATGAATAAGACGTGGCAATCTCATCTTTTATTCTAAAATGTAGACTAAATATACCTCGACTCACCTCGACTCTGCATAGTCGAGTTTTAACATCTCTATCTACATGGTCAACAACAGGTTAGATTTCACCTCGACTGTCCTCGACTCTAAACTCGACTCTTTTCTCCAAATATCATAATATACCCTGTCTAACTATTTTTTACACTCACATCACATTCTATTCGCATTCAAGCAGTTATACTATTTATCACATAGCTGTTCAATTTTGGCACAACTATTGCAATACAATTATGCCGTAGGACATTTATTTACTTAAGATATAAGATAAAGTTGTCAGGTCCCCTCCCTGACAGTACAATCGTCGGTTCGGTAAGGCGGAGACGAATCGACGATACAAAAAGATATAAGACAAGTCACCTTATGTCCGCCCGGGCGGAAAAGGGGGCTTGATAGATTACCGCATCTCAGCTCCTTTCGAGAATTTTTGTTGGGTGTGCGTAGCTCTCTTTTGGTTCGGCGGGGACGGGTGGAATGTGACTCTCACCTTTCAGCCGGACCAAAGGAGGGAAAAATAGGAGGATAGAAAACAGTATGAATTGTCACGCTAATTAGGAGGTCGAGTGTTAATGTTTGACTACTCGATAAACAAAAAACGAACAAAGATATTATGATTGACAATCATAATACGGAGGATTAGTTTATGTTAAGATCTAAACAAACAATGTTTGTAATTTTTTTAATCGCAGTTTTATCTGTAGGGATTTATATGGTTGGATGCGACTCAACATCGGTTGATTCAAAAAAGATTGATGCTACAGCTACGGATAGTGGTTTACGTTCTCCATCTCAAGAAACCCATGGAAAATATTTGGTTGGCAATGATACCGAGCAAAAAATTATTTTGGAAGATAGCCCTGTGAAATCATCTATATTAAATTCTGTTCTTGACCAAAGTAGTTTCTCTGCATCGGTAAACAATACTGTCAGTGGAAAAGAGTGGCTTGAAACTCAAGGTTATTCATATGGAGAGAGTAATTCAGCTATAATAATAGAAAATGAATATAATTATTATTCTAATGCATATACAAAAGTTTTTATTGATAATGAAGAATTTTCAAAATTAACCCCAGATATTAAAGTGGTCAAAGATTTAATCCGAGCGGATACAATCACGTGGATGGCATTTGAAAACCCAACTCACGATTCAGCAAATCATACAGCACTATTAACACATTGGAGAAATGGGAGTGTACAGAGTACTATACTTGTAGAACTGGATGTTTCTACTGCTCCACCAACAAGTATTAGAGAAGGAAGTTTTATTAATGGTGAATTTATACCGGAAGATATCGGGGTTGAATTTTGGTTAGAGTGTATGGCTTCAGGAGGTGCGGGCGTAGCGACAGTTTGTGCTTTTTCAAATTGTGGTTGGTTGCATTGTGCTGCAGTAGGTTCTGTAGGAGTTTTGGCAACTTGTATAGTAGGTTTATTCTTTCAATAATCTTTTAGAAGATGGTAAAACTTAAAAAATTAGTAAGACTAACTGAAAGGATATAGTTTCACAAAGATATATCAATTTACTAATTGACGTTAATAAACTAAGATATTGATATAAGTATGGATATTATTTTATCCCTGCTTTTAATTTCAAAAGAGAAAGGATATACAACATGAAATCTGGATACTATGGAGCAATAGCGGGTTTATTTATTCCAATAATTTTAATGGCTACAGGTTACTTACCTATTCAAGATGGGAATGAACTTAGGACATTAATCGCTTCGATAGTTATAGGTTTTGCAATTGGTGTTATTCTTAAACTTTCAGAATATCTGTATGCGAAAATAAAACAAAAATAATAAAGGACATTAAAATGAAAAAACTATCTATAAATTTGGCAAAGTTATTTCTAACTTTATTACTCATTCTTAACATTGCTGTAATAGATTCACCTGTTACAAACGATGAAAACTCAATTCAAAATCAAAGTGAAATTCAAAAATCACTTTTGCTTCCAAGCTTCTATTTAAAAGAAGCACATTATGACCAAAACGGTAAATTTACAGGATGTTATGGTAATGGTAATGACTGTATAGTTATTCCTTTAGCATCTAGCACTATAACTCTATCTGCCGGTGGTATTAACACTCAATAACAATTAAACTTTATCCCGGAGATATGCATGTATCTCCGGGGGTCATAAAGAGGAACAATTATGAATAAAAAAATACTTGTCGTTATAATTGTGATTTCAGTAGTAATTAATTTATTACTGCTACAGCAAAACTTAAATTTACGTAGTGTTGAAGCTACTAATATTATCACTCAAAATGACAATTGCCTATTCCCTGACTCATCTTATTTAGTTGACAATATGGGGACTAAGGTCGATGTTAGAGGTCTCTATAGTTATCCCGGATTTGGTAGATTTATCATACCACCACGGAAAGATGATTCTACAAAAGCACCATTCTCTATGGTTGTTTTCCTCGCGGCAAAAACTGTTGGCAACAAAGACAATTGCATCCCATGTTTGCAAGAATTTGATGTATACAAACGGCTTGATTCATTATTCAAAACTCGTAATCAGAACTTATTATTTGCTGCCGAACAACCTGACTCAGTTGCTGTTGCTGATTATTTAAAAAAAGAGAACATGACCAATGAACTACTGGTCACCCCTCCTGATTCCGGTCTATCATTTTATAAGCTCGGAATTTCGTATCGTTCAATGCCTTTTAAAATTGTTTTTGATTCAAATTTCAATGCTATTTATATGAGAGGTGCCAATAGTTCTTTACCTGCTCAATTAGAATTTGAAAAAGCTGTTACCTTTCTAAGTAATATATCTATTGGAAAATATTAAAGCATGAACAACTTTTGAGCCTGCTTGAAAAGACTAATTGGAATAGACGTGAGGCTGCTCGAAAATTAGGAGTTTCTGAAGGAACAATTCGCAAACGTATATTAAAGTACAATCTTGAAGAGCAATCCAAGCTCTAATTAATACAAAGTCATATTTCAAAAAAACAATTCTATCAATTTTATTAGTGCGTACCGTGCGTACCAAGCACTGCGTACCGGTACGCAGCTATAACTTGATGTAAGGCAACATAGTTTTATTATATTTTATTCATTGCGTACTTTACTGCGTACCAATCCTGTAAAAATCAAATTTGTAGAAGATTTACAAACGATTCACATCCCATCGCATTCTATTCGCATTCAAGCAGTTATACGAAATATAGCCTTTTCTGTCTCATTTGGCACAGCTATTGCAATACAATTATGCCGTAGGACATTTATTTACTTAAGATATAAGATAAAGTTGTCAGGTCCCCTCCCTGACAGTACAATCGTCGGTTCGGTAAGGCGGAGACGAATCGACGATACAAAAAG
>CALCCW010000304.1:0-4032 GCA_937900185.1 uncultured candidate division Zixibacteria bacterium
GAGAATATCCAAAAGACTATTTTGATTTGATAATCATTGATGAGTGTCATCGTGGCGGAGCTAATGATGAAAGCTCATGGCGTTATATTATGGAATACTTTAGCCCTGCTGTACAGTTAGGTCTGACCGCAACTCCAAAGCGTGATAAAAATATTGATACCTATAAGTACTTTGGTGAGCCTGTTTATGTATATTCTCTAAAAGAGGGAATCAATGACGGATTTTTGACTCCGTTTAGAGTTAAGGAAATTTCTACTACGATTGATGATTATGTTTATACTCCAGACGATGAAGTGCTACAGGGTGAAATTGAAGAAGGTCGAGAGTATACTGAATCTGAAATGTATAAATTATTGGAAATTAAGCAAAGAGAAGAATATAGAGTAAAACTCTTATTAAAAATGATGAATCAGAAGCAAAAGACTATTATTTTTTGTAATACTCAAATTCATGCTCTTGCGGTACGTGATTTAATCAATGAACATTCTGACAGTGATAATTCGAATTATTGCCATAGAGTGACAGCTAATGATGGGAAAATTGGTGAGCAACATTTAAGAGATTTCCAAGATAATGAAAAGAATATCCCAACAGTTTTGACTACCTCTCAAAAACTTAGTACAGGTGTAGATGCTCCAGAGATTAGAAATATTGTCCTGATGCGAAAAATCGGCTCGATGATAGAGTTTAAACAAATCATAGGAAGAGGAACACGACTATTTGATGGTAAAGATTATTTTACAATTTTTGATTTTGTAAAAGCACATGATCATTTTCATGATAAAGATTGGGATGGAGATGCACTTACTTGTGAAGTTTGTGGTCAAGTCGTTTGTATTTGTGAGGCTACTCCACCAAAAATCTGTAAAAAATGTAATCAAAATCCATGTGTTTGCGAAAAAGAACCTGTACTTAGATGTGAAATATGTGGAAAAGCACCTTGTATTTGTGATCGACCACCAAGAGAAATGATAGTAGTCAGACTGTCAGATAGCAGAGTTATAGAGCTTGATTCGATGGTGAAAACTTCTTTCTGGAGTCCTGAAGGTCGTCCTATCTCCGCAGGAGAATTTATAAAGGCGATGTTTGGAGCTATGCCCTCATTCTTTGAAGACGAAGATGAATTAAGAAAAATTTGGAGTAAGCCGGATACTCGAAAGAAGTTACTACAGGATTTAAGTGACAAAGGATACACTGAAAGTAATCTACAGGATTTACAAAATATGCTTCATGCTGAAGATTCTGATTTATTTGATGTGTTATCGCATATTGCATATAGTACAAATCCTATCAAAAGAAGCGAGAGAGCTGAATTAGCGAAGTCGTGCTTTAATGGATACGAGTCAAAACAAAGAGCATTTTTAGATTTTGTATTACAACAATATATAACATCTGGTGTTGGAGAACTTGATGATAAAAAACTCCCTCAATTACTGACTCTCAAATACAAAGAAATTACTGACGCTAAAAGAGAATTGGGAGAGATTAGTTCGATTAGAGATACATTTATTGGTTTCCAAGCACATTTGTACGAAAACAGACCAGCGGTTTGAAGATTAGAAAACTTCTGTTATGGGTAAATAAACGTATTAAACTACTATTTAAATCAAAAGAGACAAATATGATAAAAAAGTGGTTAAATTATGAAGAACAAGAAGATAAATATGTTTTTAAGTTAAATCATGTGACAGAAGCTAAAAGTCCTGATGATAAAATAATTAGTTATCTAAAAGAACAAATTATAACCTCTTATAGAAATATTGAATTTTACAAATATCATCTTGAAGAGGCTACAGAAGATGAAATAAGAGATTACATAAAGAATCAAGTTATTCCTGCCAAAAAATACCAAATAGATAAAAATGTAAGACAGGGTGATTGGGGTGAAATTTTATCAGCATTGATTGTCTCATATTTTCAAGATTTAGAAGTTCCAATAACAAAGTTGCAATGGAAAATAAATAAAGATAAGGCGGTGTTTGGAACAGATTTAATTGCTTACAACAAGGGTGATAAAATCAATGATCTTTATTACTACGAGATTAAAACCAGAATACATCCTCATAAAAAGGAACTTAAAAAACCTAATAGAAACTATATAACAGTAATTGCACACAATACTTTACTTAAAGATGAAAATTCTCCTACAGAAACAATAGCAGACTTTTTAGAACGTTTATATTTTGAAAAAGAAGATTATGATAATGCTAAGAAATTTAAAGATATTGTAAAAAATCCACAAAATTATAATAAATCATTCGAGCTATTTTTTATTATTGAAAAAGAAAATTTTACTGATAACATATTAAGCGAGTTAGAAAACCTACCGCCTCAATTAGATCCATTAAATGTAACACTAATTTTTATAGATAACTTAAAACAATTAGTAATAGATACATGGCAAGATATTGAAGATTCTCTTGTTAAGATATTGAGCGATGCTAATGAATAAACAAGAATATATCACCAAGTTAGAAGTTGAAATTGATGCGATATTAAAAGATAATTTATTTAGCAACTATAAGAAGCAAGTCTTTGCTTGGAATTTAGATGAATCATTTAATAAGACCTATGAAGAAGAATATCTTTGGAATAGAATTTTATTTTTATCAACGAACTCTTGTATTTTAATTCAGAGTAATGGGGATAACAAATTAGCTAACAAAAGTCTTAAAGAATGTGCCGAGCTTTATGAATATCTGAGTGAATTATCAGACATCTCTGACAAATACGACAAAGATCATCTTCAGTTAATGTCAGCAATGTGTTTTGATCTTGCGGGTTATCAAGCAAATGGTTACTGCGTGGCAAATCGTTTAAATAAATATAAATTAGAAAGTAAAATAGATAATGTTGATTTAGAAACAGATAATATAATAATAGAGCAGATTACTCTGATCCTATTAAAAAAAATTCCATATGCGGCTTATAAACTAAATAATTATGAAAATGATAGTTTGGGATTTCAATTATTCAAATCAGCGATTAATAAATGGTATGATTATGTTCTTAAATTGAAAGAGAATGACTTTAATCTTGAATTTGATAGATTATATAACTATTTTCTTAATCGAGGAAATATCTATTTATCCCAGCTTATCCTCTTATTGAAAACAAGATTAGTATTATTTTCAGAACGCTCAATTTGGGATAACTTAAAGCAATACAGTACAGTAAGAAATAACACTTATTGGCAAAAATATGTAAAACTATTGGCTTATGATTTCTATTCAAGCAATTCAATAAAAGCTATAGATGATAGGACATCAATATTTGAATTTTGGACATCCCAAATACGAGCAATAGAAGGAGGTCTATTAAGTTTAGATGAGAACTTTGTAGTACAAATGCCAACAAGTGCCGGTAAAACATTTATTGCTGAATTGGCTATTTTAAAAAATCTCATAAAATACTCTGATAAAAAATGTATTTACGTAGCACCTTTTAGGGCTTTAACAAGTGAAAAGGAAATTGAATTAGGGAAGTATTTTTCTAAGCTTGGTTACTCGGTTTCAGCCTTATCAGGGAGTTATGAGGTTGATCAATTCCAAGATGTAATTTTAACTGAAACAGATGTACTCATTGCTACACCTGAAAAGATTGATTTATTATTACGAATTTATCCGGATTTCTTTAAAGATGTTTCATATGTTGTTATTGATGAAGGTCATATCATTGGTGACTATAGTTCAAGAGCAACATTGCTGGAATTTCTAATAATAAGACTGAGGATTAAGATACCAGAATTAAAAACGTTATTTATTTCAGCTGTGATACCAAGCATAAATGCTAACGAATATGCGATATGGTTAAGCGGAAAAGAAGAAAATGTTTTACGTTCACTATTGCATATTGATAGTAGCATTGATGAGGAGTGGGAACCTACGAGAAAACTAATTGGTAAATTCGAATGGAGAGGTAAGAACGGAAGGATAACCTTTCATGATATTTATACTGAAGATGAACAAACTAATAATAGACAAGATGTTTTTATTCCATATTTCGTTAGGGATAAAGAATTTGGAAATAGTA
>CALCCW010000305.1:0-3683 GCA_937900185.1 uncultured candidate division Zixibacteria bacterium
GTATTTATAGCACAAATAAAAGGAATTTCAATTTTTGTTCCTTTATGGGAAATTCCTAAGAATCCGTATTCTTTGTTATCTTTTGAACATATAGCAGATGTTTTTAATCAGTTAGTTCTTGTGGCTCCTATAAGTATAGTCATGCTGGGACTAATCTTGATACAAATAAAAAAAGGAAAAAATACTACTGATGATTCTATTAAAGTTCTTTATATGGTATCATTCTTAACTTTTTTATCAGCTATTTTTATTGATCCCCAGCTTGGAGCATCAAGAGACTGGGATTTATTATCTCTCTATGGGATTCCATTAACTCTTTATGCGGGATATTCATTTACTGAACTTTATGATAAAAAGAAATTCCCTCCATGGATAATTGTTGCATCAATATTAATTGTTCTCGTACATATAGTGCCAAATATTTATGAGAAGAATCATCCAAAATTAGCAGTTGAATATCTTGATAAAGTTCTTTGGAAAGACCCCCATTATCAAACTGATTATCAAGGTGCTTATAGGGGAATTTCTTGGGGTTTTATCCTGAGAAATAATGTAGGACGAAATGATCTTTCAGAAAAATATTTTACCAGAAGAACAATAGTAGATAAATACGATTCAACTCCTCTATATAATTTGGGCGTATTGCATTTTGAAAAAAATCAAAATGATTCGGCACGATATTATTTACATAAAGGCTTTGAACTGACTCCACAAGACCCTAAATTTTTATCTATGCTTTCAGAGGTTGAAAAAAAATCACAGAATATTCAATTAGCAGAAAAATATGCCAGAGAAGCGTTAAAATTAGATTCAACATATCTTCCGGCTTTGACAACTTTAGGAATTATTTTAAGCAATCAAAACAAAATATTAGAAGCTCTATTTTATTTTAGAAAAGTATATGATATTGATCCTGATGATGAATTAAATATTATGAATCTTGGAATCATCTATTCAAGAGGTATAAATGTTGATTCGGCATATTATTATATGAATAAAGCGTTTCCGTATCTACCCGAATCCCGCAAAATTGAAATTTTAGGATGTCTTGTTTCTATCACGTTATATATGAATAATAAAACCGAAGCAATTGAGTATTTGAATCAACTCAAATCAATTGCTCCCAATTCTGAAATAGTTCGTAAAAAAGAAAAAGAAATTTATGGGCAGTAAAAAGCTTACCCCGCCAAAACTTTATATTCTTTAATTCTGTCAAGTCGAAATGTTCGTTCGGAACCCATCCGTTCGCAATATGCAATAATATAATACACAGCCCCTAATTTATGAAACTCCCGAAGCTGTATAGTGCGACGGTTCTCCTCACGGGTAGGATGATAATAATCTATTTCGACACGAAGTTTATTTGCAAAGGCAAAATTCAAATCAGAAAATTCAGCCGGTAGTTCTCTGATTTCGTCATCAACATCTGTCATTCGATGAATTTTGAAAGTTTTGATAAATTCTTCAATAGTATCAATCTTTGGAAATTTTTCGACAACATGCCTAAAAAGAAAGTAGACAAAACGGGCATCAGATAAAGCCCGATGGTCCTGTGACTGCGACATCCCAAATTTTTTAATCAAATTTAACAATGAATATGATGTCAGCCCCGGGAAAAACTCTTTATAAATTTCGATAGTATCCAGTATCAAATTATTGCCAAATTTCATTTTGTTACGTTGTAATGCTCCGCCGACAAATGAAATATCAAATGGTGCATTGTGGGCAAGCAATATAGAATCTGCAACACAGAAATCTATAAACTTTTTTAGTACCGGTTTTGCCGTAGGGGAATTTTTCACCATATCGTTGGTGATGCCATGGATTTCAATGACTTCTTCAGGTATCACTTTTTGCGGATTTATGAGAGAATCAAAAGTTTCAATTTCACCTAAATTAAGGGTGAATTTTACCGCCGAAAGCTCGACAAGCCGATTTATCGGAGCCCACATACCGGTTGTTTCAGAATCAAAAGCAATAAAAATCTGATTGTTAAGAAATTCTGAAATGTTGTCAAGTTTCATAAATCAAATATCAGAACTTTAAAACCATTTGACAACCACTTTTTATTATATATCTTTCAGGAAATCAAATGGAGAAAATGTTGAACACTGTAATATTACACATAAATCTTTTTAAGCGGTCAACAAAAGTAATGACCCGCTATACGCCGACATCTGCCTCCGGTCTGCAAGACACCTAAGTTTTATTTCTCATATAAATTATCTCATTAATAATAAATCTCAGTTCATTCGCCTTGGCGAAATAAATAAAAATCAGGAACTGAGATAACGAAAAATAAGATTTTTTTAAACATAGTGCATACTTCGACTCCGCTCAGTATGACAGATTATAAATTTAGTCACCCTGAGCGGAGTCGAAGGGTTAAAAAAACTTTTCAGTAGCTTTATTATAAAACAAACAAAATTGAAAGGAATATATCATGGCAATTATATTAGATGGTTCAGGTTTGACAATAGAAAAAGTTGTACAAATAGCACGATACAATGAAAAAGTAGAGCTTTCTCCTGATGCATTAAAACGGATGGAAAAATGTCGGGCGATGGTTGAAAAAAAAATTGATGCTAAAGAAATTATGTATGGTGTCAATACCGGTATCGGTGAGTTTTCCGAAGTCGTCTTAGATGATGACCAAGTCAAAGATTTCCAAAAATATATTATCTATAATCATTCGGCAGGAATTGGCGACCCGGCACCGATAGAATATGTCCGCGGTGCAATGGCGGGACGTATCAACGTGCATGCCCATGGAAACTCCGGTGTCCGTCCGATTATTACCCAAACTTTAATTGAGATGCTTAACAAAGGTGTCACTCCGTACGTTTGTCAAAAAGGTTCTGTTGGTGCCTGCGGTGATTTGGCTCCGATGTCACAGATAGCTCTGCTCATGATGGGTGAGGGAAAGGCATACTACAAAGACGAACTGCTGAGCGGTAAAGATGCTATGGATAGAGCAGGTATAAAAATCCCGGGTCTGCAGGCTCGAGATGGTCTGGCAACAATAAACGGTTCTAATGTTTTAACGGCGATGAGTGCGATATTTCTTTTTGATGCCAAACGTTGGCTTAAACAAGCCGAGATTGGTGCTGCCATGTCGCTTGAAGCTCTCAAAGCAAATATGAAACCATACACGGCAAAACTGCATCAAGTACGCGGTTTTTCTGGAGCGGTTCGTTCGGCAGAAGCAATTCGCAAAATTGTCGAGGGTGGAGATTTGCAAAATGAGAAGATTCAATGCAAAGTACAGGATGCATACTCAATGCGTTCGACTCCGCAAGTTATCGGAGCGGCTCATGATGCTTTGGGGTATGCTCAGTCACAAGTTGAAATTGAACTCAACGGTGTAGGGGATAACCCTGTCTTTTTCCCCGATGAAGATTTACAGATTTCAGGAGCAAATTTCCAAGGAACCCCGGTGGCTCTTCCGATGGATATGGCAGGCATTGCAATTACGATAGTGTCGCTTTTATCAGAACGTCGCATGAATCGTTTGAACAATCCGGCTCTGTCAGTCGGGCTTCCGCCGTTTCTTACCAAAGGAGCCGGAATGTTTTCTGGACTGATGCTGACCCAGTATACCGCAGATACGCTTTTGGCAGAACAGCGAGATCGGAAGAGCACACGTCTGAACTCCAGTCACACTGATATATCTCGTATGCCGT
>CALCCW010000306.1:0-8944 GCA_937900185.1 uncultured candidate division Zixibacteria bacterium
ATGGCCATGACTGCCTCTTGATAACCTTGCAGGCGTGAGTCTGTGCCGGGTACATTTGGAAGGGATGAATAAATCGTATGCAGAGAGTTGGTTAGTTTAGCAAAATCACTTTGAAGCATAGCCGTTGAACCGTCGGCATGTGGCAAAGAATCAACTGTTACGGCAGCCTTTGCCAATGCAACAACTTCACCATCCTTATATATTGTAACAGCTTGGGCTGTCAACGGGGGGACAGACCAGTTTATGGCTGTGTCCAAAAAAAGCGGTATTAGAGCGTGAATGCCTGAACTGTCAAAAGTGAAAGGGGTGGGTTGGTCACCAACAAGAAGTTCGATGCCTGTATCAGACGGATTTATTGTATAGCCGGTGATATTCAATAAAAGACCGGGGGCTCCGGAAGAGGGAGCTACAAATAACACTTCGGGATTAAGTTGAGTGTCAGGACCCGTCGGCTTTGTGTCAGAGCTTGAGCAAGTTTGTAAAGTAAAAGCTGCAATGAACAGCATTGTTGCCATGAATATGTGAGATGTCATTTTCATAGAAATATCCTTAGTGTTACTATTTTTTTGCATGCGGATAAAATAGGTCATACTTGATTGTAATCTCAAGCAACAGCAATATAACAGAGAAGTTAATTCTGTCAAGACCAAAAGACCACCCCCTTTTAACGAAATATAGAACGCAATCTACTATATCATTGTAGACAATAAAATGGTGGTGCCCTCCCCATGCTCTCGTTGTGGCACAAGGAATTACACTCTATTGTGACCGTTTTAATCGTACAATTGGTAATATGATTTATAACTTCTTCACCTTTTGAGAAATTAGTTATAACTCATATTCTGTTCAAAAATAGGACTTGTCATGTCTTGAATGTCAGGTATATTATTTTTAACTTAAAAGCGGATTTTATAAGTTCTCTTTAGATCAAAAAAAAATCGAATAAATATAATTACAGAGGTTCAAATGCTTAAATCGACAAATAGACTGCTTGGTAGTTATTTGATTTCTTTCAAATCATTCCATGCTAAGTTTATACTATTTATTCTAATTCTTATTTTTACGGTATTAATATTTCCGTCTGTTAGTTTTGCTGATTCAGGATGGTATTTTAATTATAATTACGTTAATATTCGATCATATACATTAAATGGAAGTGATATAGTTGTTGGACAAATCGAAGCAAGATCACCGTCCTCTTGTTATGACTGTCCCTATTTGAATAATAATACAGCTGCTATTTACGAATATGGTACAAATAATGTCTTTCCTACCTGTGATGGAATAATACCACCCATCTGTTTATTGGTTGGTTTTTACGGCAACAAGTATAGCAGGTTCGGCAATGTCAGATTTTATGGATCGTACCTTAGGGTTGGGCTATGCCGTTGGTTCTTTAATCTTGTTTACTACTTTATTGATAGTGCTTGCGGTATGGCGTTATGAAGAAAAATCCCTGTCAGTTGAGGAGATTGTAACTTCAAAAGCTGAATCATTTTATTGGTTAGCATTTCTTATTGCTAATACATTAGGAACAGCATTAGGAGATTTTTTGGCTGAATCTTCAGGGTTTGGATTTGCCGGAGGGGCTGTCATAATTAGCGGGTTACTTATTGTTACTGCTCTTATGTATTATTATACAAAGGTGTCTTCAGTTGTTTTGTTTTGGATTGCATTTGTTTTAACGAGACCTTTCGGAGCAACTTTTGGTGATCTGCTTACAAAGCCTATCAAATCAGGAGGGTTTAATTTGGGTACTATCGGTTCTTCAATGTTTTTTGGTTTAGCTTTGTTGTACTTAATCGTTCGAGAACATAAAATTAACTATGGAATTCGTGTTGAAGAATGCGAATTTGATGAATAATAATAGAACACAACAGCTATGAAAGGAGACAACTATGAATGCTATAGAAGTGAAACAAATAACTAAATCTTTCGATTTTTCTAATTGTTTTTCCCAGAGTTCGATAGAATTTGAATTGTCCGGTGAAAGTCTGCCCTGATATTTTCCTGAATGACTGATGAAAATCACAGGTACATTATTTTTAAGACAAGTTTGAATTAACCCCGGCGAGAGAGAAACAGACCCGGCAACTATAATTTGTTCAACCTGTGATAAGGATAAAGAGAGTAACTCGGCACCATAGTGTTTTACCTGTAGACGCCCATACTTTTTAATGCTTTACTTCCGGGAGTCATCAGCCAAATAGTTCTCAAGAACGAATCATTGCTTCTGATTTGTATTCCATTGAAATATGTAGATTTTCGCCCTATGACTTTCTCATAGCCTAAACGGGACAATTCGGCAATAACATCTTCTTTGTCAATTGGTAATAGTGTTTTCTTTTTATTTTTTTTCTCTTTTTCTACTATTACCGAACGAACGAATAGAAAACCTAAATAATCAAATCCTTCATCAAAACTTGTCAGTTTGGTTTTTTTAGCTGAAATTTTTAGACCAATTTTATCAAGTGCTTTTTCAGCAATTTTTTTGGCATTAACGAGTTGATTTTTATCGCGACAGAGCATAATAAAATCATCAGCATAACGAACCAGTTTGATTCCATGTTTTTCAATCGTTTCATCAAATTTATCAAGATATACATTTGCTAAGATAGGTGAGAGTGACATGCCTTGAGGTAAACCGAATTTACGCTTAAGTCGATTCTTATTAAATAATACATCAGCTGTTATCCAATTTTCAATTAAAGACAGAACTTTTTTATCTTGAATAGTTTCTTTAAGTTTTTTCAGTAAAATATCATGTTTTACTGTATCAAAGAATTTTGTTATATCAGCGTCAATAACATACTTATATCCTTCAGATCTGAGTTGATTAAGTTGTCTGGCGGCGGTATATCGTGAACGAGCTATTCTATATCCATGCGAAGATGATTCAAAAGTAGGTTCTAACAATGGAGTAATAATCTGTAATACCGCCCTCTGAACAATTCTATCAAGAAAGTTAGGAATAGCTAAAAAACGAAAAGAGCCATTTGCTTTCGGTATTACAGCACCTCTTAATGGAGCCGGTTTGTATTGCCCGTTTTTTAACTGTGACTGTATTTGATAGATATCAATATCATTTTCTAAATGATAATCGTCATCGGTATCATCAGTTATGATTTCATCATACGCATTTTGAAGATTTTCAATGGTAATAACCTGCTCAAAAAGATTGTCAGACAAAACATGTTGTTTGTTAGTTTCTATAAGTTGATAAAAACCGAGTCCTTGGGTAGTTCCTTTGCCTGCTCCAATCCAGGAACCGAATAAAAGAAGGGTGGAAAGTTCTTCTAAGTTTCCGTCTAATATAACTTCCCCTTTTATTCCTCTAATAAATTCTTGCTGCCCGGGTTCCTTGGGAGCTTTGTTAGAATAAACAGCCCATGAAACCGGTTTACAGTCAGCCTTAACTTTGACATCTTTTAAAGATGGAACACCTAATTCATGTGTGTCTGTTGTGTAAGTTCTATTCAGCCTATTTGCATGACTCACTATTTTAGAAGTAAAAAGATTCAAATCAAATTTATCATATTCTATCCAACGGTTGTTATCTTTTCCTCTTAACCAAAGTGGAGCGTTGAAAATAAGTTGGACAGATTTATTAAAATGTAAATATCTTGAGATGGAAGATGCTTCACTCATTGTTAATTCGTATGGTGAAATACCGGTGAATTTATTTTTTTCAAAAAGCAGTTGTCCGTTTGTGCGGCAATTTACTTTTTGAACAGAAAAATTACCATTCCATAAACCTTTGTCATCAGGGTTATAATGTCCCCCCCACCAGTCAATTTGTTCTATCAGACGCCGCCAGAACTGAATAGCATTACCATAGAGAGCTATACCAAAAATAAATGTATCAGTAATAGTTTTTGATTGAGCATCAAGAGGATTTACAATAATACCATACGGTCTTGGAAGATGAGAACTCTTCCAAAAAGCATCGATCCAAAATAATTCCTCGGAAGTATCAAATCCGAGATAAAATTTTCCCCAATTATTTAATAATGATTTTTTAATCATCCCTCTTAAAGATGTGCCGGGGTATTCAAGAAGAATAATTGGATTACTCAATTTTAGAGTAATATTCACAATGGCAACTTGTAGAGGAAAATTATTATTGTTCATATATATAATTATTCAAATAAAATTGGAGTTTGTCAATAGAAGAGAGATACTTGTTTTACTTAGGTTCAGGCATGCCTGAACCTAACAGAAGAATCCCTATAGGACAGACATTCTTATGTAACTGCGGCACTATAACTTAATGAGCTACAGCTACCTATAAGCCACTTTTGGCGAACCATATAAAGCATTACCGGTTTTAACATACTCACTTTTTGACAGGTTGTCAACTATATAATACTTAATAAGTTATAGGGTGGCGAACCTCAAGAAGAACTGCGGTAATGTATCCTATTGAGACATAACACAATAAGGTAATTTTAACAGCTATTTGATAATGCCTCAATCGGTTTGCCAATTTAGACAATCCAAAAGTTTGGGGGAGGATCCCCTCCGGCTCATATTATATCTTTAATCATTTCTAAAAAGCCAATAGTTATGTCTAATAGGCTTCCAGAACTTGAAGCTAGGAAAGATCAATTAGAAGAGTACATTCAGCGACTGGAATTCGAAATTGGACAGCTTGAAGACTATCAGATTGATATTGAATTGCTCTCTAAAACCCTCCAAGATTTTCGTGCTGTATATAATGAATTAACTCCAGAAGAGCAGACGCGTTTATTACAACTTATGGTTCAAGAAGTTATCCTAGGGGAAGATACTCTTAAGATATCTGTTTTTTCACTTGGGAATTCTGAAAAACCTTTGGAGTATTTGCTGAAACATCCAGAGTTTGCTGAGAGTGATATTAAGCGGCGATGCTGACGACATTAGAACTTATTTAGATCCACTTGACGAAAACTATCTTATTCATTTAAATAATAAAATTACCTCAATCGCTGGATAACCTTATTAGTTATTCCATTTTTGTTTTGTATGCTTAACACTTTTTCATCATGGACAGTAATGCTCTATATGAAGGCAGAATAGCAGATTGCCCAGATTGTTTGAAATTACATGGAATTGATATTCAAGAGATGGAAAAGGATGGAGTCACAAAAGAACCTCTGACCTTCGGGTTATGAGCTTGCTCAGTTGTCCGAACAACAGAAAGCACCAGACACTATCCTGTTGCAATAACAATCACTTACAAGGATCACATTGTCTGGTGTTTTCTTGTATTATCTGTTGTTATTGCTTGTTCTGTTAGAAAATTGTTAGAAAGAAGTGTATGTTAAATGTGGAATTATTTATCTATTTGGGGCAACTGATTCTGTTAAATATGGTGCGGGCATATTCGCAGGCAAAGAAACTATATAATAATCTAGCTTGACTATAAGCTCAAGCTAGATTACCTTAATATGCTTCGTTCATTTATCACTATTGCCCAGAAAATAATAAAAATGTGGCACTTGCATCTAATTGAGAGGTGATTGTGGAGACTTCCACTGGCTCATTTTTAATGAGTTGGCTAAGTACTTGAAGTTTAAGCATTCTTTCGGGCTTGGAAAGTTTAATTATAGCTTTCAAAGTAATACCTCAATGTTTTTTTGACTAAACATAGAGATTAGCGAATGGTTGAAAAATAAAAGAAGTATGATTAGAAGATAAAATATTTGAACAATATAAAAGAATAACGAAAATAAAAATGAATAAATATTTGCTATTTACCCCAGGACCAGTCAATATAGCTCAAAATGTACGAACAGCGATTTCTAAACAAGATATTTGTCATCGAGAAGTCGAATTTGATTGTTTATTGCAAAGTATCGAAAATAAATTACTGAAACTTTTCGAGATAAAAAATATTGCTGATTATCGTGCAGTTGTGATTACTGGCTCAGGGACAGCAGCAAATGAATCAATACTTTCTTCCGTCGTCGGTAATAAAAAAATTCTCATTATATCCAATGGTGAATTTGGTGAGCGGTTGTACGACATTTCAAAAATTCATAATAAAAATACTTTTCTTTTGGAATTTGCCTGGGGAGAATGTTTTGATTTGAAAAAAATAGAAACATATCTGAAAAGACATGAAATTGATGTCGTGGCGATGGTTCATCATGAAACAAGCTCTGGCATGTTGAATCCTTTGGAAAAAGTTGGCACTTTATCCAAAGCAAACGGTGCGATGTTTATTGTCGACTGTGTGAGTAGTGCTGGTGCAGAAGTTATCGATATGGAAAAAAGTAATATCTCATTTTTTTCAAGCTCGAGTTCAAAGGCGATTTGCTCTTATTCCGGATTATCATTTGTTGTTGGAAAAACAGAAGAATTCGAAAAGTTGAAAAATCTTCCCGTTAAAACCACTTATTTAAACTTGTATAAATTTTACAATTTCATTAAGAATTATTCGCAGACACCAAATACGCCCGCTGTTCATTTGTTTTATGCTCTGGAACAAGCACTGGAAAATATACTCAATTACGGGATTTCCAATCACTTCGCAGATATTAAAGACAAAGCAAATATTTTAAGAAAAGGTATGTTAAATTTAGGCTTGAAGTTTCTGATTGATGAAAAAAATATGTGTTCTGTTTTAACCACTGTACGTATACCTGCTCATATTGACGTCACTATTTTCCGTCAAAAATTACGTGAAAAATTTATTATTATTTATGAAGGTAAAGGGTGCTTTAAAAATAAAGTATTTCAAGTTGGTAATATCGGTAATTTGTTTTTTGCGGACATTCAGTTCTTTTTAGATTCGCTAAAAAATGTCTTACTTAGTTTTGAAAGCGTTGAAATAAAAAAAATGACCTTAATCAATGATCATAACCCGATGCCTCCTTATATGAAAGAAAATTTAGAGAATGAATCTTTGATATAGGTAGGTAGTATAGAGTATGAATGAAAAACTGACCCGTTTATGGGCAACAAAAAATAAAGATGATGAGTGGTGGTCCTCTTTTGTAACGTCACCTTTGGCTATCGCTGTTAATTATGTAGTAGTGGATATTAAATGGTTAACTCCAAACCTGATTACACTATTTTCTTTCATTACCGCAATTATAGCTGCTCTGTTTATTATTATGGGTGGAACAGTGAATTTCATTATTGCAGCGGTCTTAATTCAGTGGAGCCATGTACTTGACTGTATGGATGGGCAAATGGCCCGATATAGAAAAACCACCTCGCCATCGGGAAGTTTTTTTGACAAGTTGACCGATCAGATACAGGTAACCATTTGGTTTGGATCGGTGGGATATGCAGCTTATACTCAATCTCAAAACATACTGCCTGTATTTTTATCTTTTACCGGGGTTGCCTTCTATTCCCTGCGTGGGTACATAAAATATGTCACCATCTATACTAAAATGTCCAGAGACAGCGGATACCTGGAAAAATTATCCAAAGAAGCGTCATGTGTTAAAAAGGAAGATACTGCTGGGCTTGGATTTGGCGTTTTGGAAAACTTGAGATGGTGCGCACGTGAACAACGAAAATTCATTTCCTTTGATGAGGGCGTTTTCATCTTTATGCTATCTTTTGCCTTGGTTCTCGATAAACTCACACCGATGCTATGGGTTTTTGCGATTAGCCAGCTTTTTTATGGTCTTGCTCGTGGCTGGCAACAAGGATACCGTATAGACAGCAAGCACTACACCACAATTAAAAAATAGTCGCTTCCAAATTGTGAATCCCAGTTTGAAAATAATTTTAAAAAGAAAATAAAATAATGAAAGAAATCGAACAAAAAACAAAGATAAAAGCTATCATTCTGGCCGCAGGAGTTGGGTCAAGAATCAGGCCATTGACGGATAATTGCCCTAAAAGTCTGTTAAAAGTTGGAGGCAACACAATTCTTGAAATGATGATATCACATATTCAGGATTGTGGAATAAATGAAATTATATTTGTATTTGGGTATTTACAAGAGCAGATGATAGAATTTGTGAAAACAAAATTTCCGGATTTAAAAGCCTATTTTGTTACCAATGAACGATACGCGGAAACAAATACCGGTTTCTCTCTGATGTTAGCCAAGGATTTGGTCGGGGACTCAGCGTTTGTAAAATTTGATGCCGATGTAGTATTTGATAAAGATATACTCAAAAAGCTTATTGAATGTGAATATGCAAACTGTTTATGCATCGACAAAAATATCAATCTTGATGCTGAAGAGATTAAAGTTATTGTTGAAGATAAAAACCAGATAATTAAAGCCAGTAAAACTGTTAATCCAAAAGATGCCATAGGTGAATCAATAGGTATCGAAAAAATTAGTAGTGAAACAGCAAAGCTTTTGTTTGCGGAACTCGAATTAATGATGGAAGACGAACAAAATCATCAAGAATATTACGAAAGTGCGTATGAAAGATTAATTGTAAAAAACGTGCCTTTTTATGCTCTAGATATTTCAGGATTAAGATGGACAGAAATTGATACAAAAGAAGATTTCATCATCGCAGAAAGAATTTTTAACCAAAAGATTCAAAGTCATTAGAGAGTTCAACTGCTGTTTTCACAATTTATAAAAGTCTTAGGGTTCTGACCTTTGGAATGCGAAGAAATCCTTGTTTTGATTAATTCTGAAAATGTTAAGTTACTAAATTGCAATAAATTAGTTTCTCAAAAATCACTTTATAAAAAGCTATAAAATTTTTTTTGTTAGAAAGTCAATTATTTGTGGACAAAAGAAAACCACAATAGGCTTGTAACCTATTGTGGTTTAAGAAATTTGGTAGCGGGGAGAGGATTTGAACCTCTGACCTTCGGGTTATGAGCTTGCTCAGTTGTCCGAACAACAGAAAGCACCAGACACTAACCTGTAGTATGATCAACTACTTACAGAAAACACAGTGTCTGGTGTTTCTTCTTATTATCTGTTGATATTGCTAGTTCTGTTAGAAAAATGTTAGAAAGAGGTGTATGT
>CALCCW010000307.1:0-5606 GCA_937900185.1 uncultured candidate division Zixibacteria bacterium
TTATCTTCCTTTCCTTCTATTTTTTTTTTAATGATACGGCGACCACCGAGATCTACACTCTTTCCCTACACGACGCTCTTCCGATCTGTTTTTTCCCCTTCTTTTGGTTCTCAAGCAGTTTCCGTTTACGAGAAATATCACCGCCATAACATTTGGCGGTCACATTTTTACGGAGTGCCTTTACTGTTGAACGGCTGATAATACGGTTGCCGATAGCAGCCTGAATAGCAACATCATACATCTGACGTGGAATAAGTTTGCGAAGTTTTTCATTCATCTGCATTCCCCACCTATAAGAATGTTCACGGTGAATAATAACCGAAAGAGCATCGACCGGATCGTTGTTTAACAAAATATCGAGTTTGACCATGTCAGAACGTTTGTAATACGGCATGCCGTAATCAAATGATGCATATCCGCGGGTACATGATTTAAGTTTATCGTAAAAGTCAAAAATAATCTCAGATAGCGGAAACGAATATGAAAGCGATGCCCGTTTTGGTGAAAGATACTCTGTTGTTTTGTACTCACCCCGCCGTTCGGTGCCGAGTTTCATAATCGCTCCGATATATTCATCGGGGACAATAATCTGTGCATCAACAAACGGTTCTTCAATATGCCCGATATCGCCGGCAGGAGGCATTTTAGCAGGATTGTCGACTATTGTTATTTTATTTTCATCATATTTGTCAAACACATGATATTCCACATTGGGAACTGTATTTATAATTGTCTGGTCATGTTCTCTTAAGAGCCGTTCGGTGACAATTTCCATGTGCAGCAAACCTAAAAAGCCGACACGGAACCCAAACCCCAAAGCAGTTGATGTTTCCGGTGTAATAGTCAGCGAAGAATCGTTGAGTTTGAGTTTATCTAAAGCGTCACGCAAGTCTGAAAATTTTTCAGCCACAGCAGGATATAGTCCTGAAAAGACCATCGGCTTGACATCAACAAAACCGCCAATCGGTTCTTCGGTAGGATTATTGAGAGTTGTAACAGTATCGCCGATTTTTGTATCGGCAACATCTTTGATAGATGCAAAAAAATAACCAACTTCTCCCGCTGACAGTTCTTTTTGAGGAACTTGTGTTAAACGTAAATAACCAACTTCATCGGCATCATATTCTTTTTGTGTAGAAAGAAATTTAATTTTATCGTTTTTATGAAAAGTACCGTTCATAATTCTTACTAAAGGCATAGCTCCACGGTAGGAATCAAAGACAGAATCAAAGACCATTGCCTGCAGGGAGGCATCGGGGTCACCCTGCGGAGCCGGAACTCCGGCTACGATAGCTTCAAGAACATCGGCGATACCCTCGCCGGTTTTAGCAGAGCAACGAATAACTTCAGATGGGTCACATCCTAAAAGGTCGACAATTTCTTGGGTGACTCGCTCGGGGTCAGCTGCGGGAAGATCAATTTTATTTACAACCGGAATAATTTCTAAATCATTTTCCATTGCCAAATACAAATTTGAAAGAGTCTGGGCTTCAATACCTTGGGCAGCATCAACAACCAAAACAGCACCCTCACAGGCAGAAAGAGAACGGCTTACTTCGTAGGTAAAATCGACATGCCCCGGTGTATCTATCAAGTTGAGTTGGTATATATTATCATCGCTTGCTTCATAAGCTAAACGGATAGCATGAGCTTTGATAGTTATACCTCGTTCACGCTCTAGGTCCATGGAATCAAGTACTTGAGCTTTCATCTCTCGGCTTGAAAGCGTTCTTGTCTCCTGCAAGAGTCTATCGGCAAGGGTAGATTTACCATGGTCTATATGGGCAATGATGGAGAAATTTCGTATTTTGTTTAAATCTGTCACAGGCAAGCCTGTCCTATATACTCGTTAACAATCAATAATAGCAAAACCATTCAAGAGCTTACAGCCCGTATTTGGGGTTCTTCCATACAATAAAAATCCCGACAAAAATTGCCGGGGAAATAGTTAATCGGCCTTTGTAAAAATTACATTTACCGAGTGGCAAAGATAGGTAAAAATCGGCTATTTGTCAATTCAGCCTTTTGCTTATTTTTTTAAATATTCTGCCAGAGTATCCTTAAAATGAGTTTTTTCAATATCAGAATACAGTGTACCTCCAAATGCAATAGAAATTTTGCTGGTTTCCTCAGAAACAACAATAACCACCGCATCGGAAAGTTCCGAAACACCTATTGCTGCTTTGTGTCTCATACCATAAAGTTTTCTATATCTCGGATTTGTCGTAAGTGGTAATGAGCAGGCAGCGGAAATAATATAATCACCGGAAATGATAACAGCACCATCATGCAATGGTGTATATGGAGTAAAGAGGGTAATCAGCATTTCGGCAGAAAGTTCTGCATTTAATTCTTTGCCCGATTCAGCGTAATTTCTAAGTCCTGTTCTACGTTCTATCACAATTAAACCGCCATAGCGAAGTTCTGAAAGACGTTGTACTGCTCTATTGACTTCTTCTAAGGATTTCCGTTGTTCTAAAGTGACAAATCGACGCAGCAGTCTGTTTTGACCAAACTGTGCCAGAACAGAACGCAGTTCAGGTTGGAATACTACTACGATAACTATGAGTCCAAATGTTGCCAAATTTGAGAAGAGCCAAGTGAGTCCTTCAAGCTGAAACCAGTAAGCAATAAATGAAACCCCGGCAACTAATAACAGTCCGATAATAATTTGAACCGAACGGGTACCTTTGACCAGTTTTAGAATCTGAAAAATGACAAACGATACAATTAAGACATCAACGACATCTTTTAAACCAAACTTTATAAAATCTATTTGGAAGAAGTTCATTTATACTCCATTACAGCTTGTAATACTTTTAATGCTTCAACAGTTTCGTATACATCATGTACCCGTACAATATTTGCTCCATTGGCGACAGCTGCAACTGCCGATGCGATTGATCCGCCGATTCTGGAGTCAGCATTTTTTTCTGATGGATGTATCATGCCGATAAAAGATTTTCGGGATGTACCTATTAAAATCGGGAGATTGAACTGTTTGTATTTTTCTAAATAAGCTATAATTTCAAGATTGTCAGAAAGTCTTTTACCAAAGCCAATACCCGGGTCGAGAATTAGTTTTGATTTATCCACTCCATTTGAAACAGCATAGTCAATACGTTCTGTAAAAAATGAAATAATCTCATCGTTTACAGAAATGTAGGACGGGTTGTTCTGCATATTTTGAGGTGTTCCAAGCATGTGCATAAGAATAATCGGGACATTGGTTTCAGAAACTATTCCAGCCATAACGGGTGAAAATCTGAATGCGGAGATGTCATTAATAATATCAGCCCCGGCATCAATTGCTTTTTTAGCGACATGAGATTTATAGGTATCAATTGAAATCGGGATATTGGTCAGTTTTCGCAGTTCTGAGATGAGAGGGATAACTCTTGAAATTTCTTCCTTTTCAGATACAGAGTCGGCACCCGGGCGACTTGACTCACCTCCAATATCAATAATATCGGCACCCTCTGATTCCATTTGTAAAACTTTCTCGACTGCATTTTTTATAGAATTATACTGCCCGCCATCAGAAAATGAGTCAGGAGTAAAATTCAACACAGCCATAACAAGCGGTCTGCTTAAAGATAATTGTTTTCCACTCGCAAGTTGGATGACTTGTTTGATTTCTTCTTGTTTTACATAAGTCTGTTTTGGCATAACACCTTTCCGATTATAGTATTATATACGAAATTTATTGATTCAAAAGCAAGGGGAAAGTGTTTAATTGATTAATTTCAACGTGTAAATACTGACAAAACCTACCGTAATATATCTTTTAATGGGTGTAGAGTTTAATATATTTTGAGGTTATTTTTTTCAGTCTTTGATAATACATCTCATACTCTAAAAACTGGTCAGGATTTACTTGATAGGTTTTTAAATCTTTTGTAACAATACAGTAGAATAAATTATCAACTTGTTTTGCCTTTGTAGCAAAGAAATTAAATGATGTTTCAATTGTGTCCGGTTTGATAAATTTGACAGAATCAACTTGCAGAGAAGTGTCAATTTGTATCGTAATTGAATCAATAACCTGATATGGATAACTGAAATTGATAGGGTATTTGCGGTCTGATGTTTTTACTTTTGTAATATTTTTTTCTCTAAAAAACAAATACGGATTAATATACCATTTTTTGCCTATCTTATCAACTTTCTTTATTCCCTTTGCTTCAATATGCATAATAAACGGTTCGTTTATATCGTCCATATTTTCAAATGAAAAAGTTGAAAGATCAAAAAGAGATTCGTTACCGTTAATATAACTTTCTAAATATTCTCTTCTTTCATTTTTAGTTTTAGAATCCAGTCTTCCTCTCATGCTTCTACCCAAATTTCCAAACATTTTAATTTGACAGGAGACATGAACAGTTTTATCTGCTGCAATATACAAAGATGTGTTCCTGAGAATCTGATTATCTTTTGGTTTACTAGCCGGTGTTCTTCGTAAAACACCACCCTCTTCGGTGACAACCAAAACATCAATATCTTCATCACCTGATGGCAGTTCACCATAGGTACAAGAGTTACAGGTCGGGTCCATCCATGTTGTGTCATTTCCTTCAATCGCTACAGTTATGGCATGATTAAACCCTAAATTTGGAAAGTCGGGGTCAATTCTGCCATTGTCACGAGTAAGAACCAATACAGGATAAGCTGTAATATCCTGATTATGTAAACGAGACACAAGAAGAGTGGACATATCCTTGCAGTCACCAAAAGCTCGTGATTCTGTAAGGGCGGCATCATACGGCTGAAATCCTCCAACACCGATTTCAATAGCAACATAACGAACATTTTCTATTACATTGTTATAGATTTCTTCCATTGAAAATGATTCCTGTAAGGGAACAGTGTTGCATTTGCTTTGATACAGTTCGTTATACCACATTCCGATTCCGTACCAACTAACTTCCGGAAGAGTGTATCCGCCAAATGATAATTGTTCACAGACTAAACTTAAATGGATTTCTTCACGTGCATCCGGGGGAAGATATTTTATAGATTCTAATGCCGGAATATTATTGAGTACCCATTGGTATGATGTTATCCCGTTATAATCAGAGATTATAGGTAAAGCATCTGAACCATATAGTTTTGAATGAATAATAGTTCCATCGGTACTGTTAACTGTAAACGAAACAGAATCAACAGGAATATAATGTTGAAAAGTCTCTCCTGTTAAATAAAACAGACTTTTACATTCGACCGTATATTCAAAATCAATTATGTAAGGAAATTGCGGGGCTTCGCCATAGAGATAAAATATACAGTTATCATCATACCCTCCAAAAGAACCATATCCGCACTGTTTATTAAAATGTTTCTTTTCTTTAGTAAAAAGTACTTTACCGTCAATAGATAGAACTTGTAATTTCACTTTTTTAACTTTTGTAGAATTATTTTCTACAAGATCGGAAGAGCACACGTCTGAACTCCAGTCACACTGATATATCTCGTATGCCGTCTTCTGCTTGAAAAAAAAAAAAAAATAAAAACATATAAACATAAAAAAAAAAAAAAAATAATATACATATACATATAATCACTCTACTCATCACTCATTCACTTTAACTAACACACAGCTCACACGC
>CALCCW010000308.1:0-3334 GCA_937900185.1 uncultured candidate division Zixibacteria bacterium
GAGATATATAAGTGGGACTGGAGGTCAGACGTGTGCTCTTCCGATCTATTATCTTTTTATATCAAGCAGAAGACGGCATACGAGATATATCAGTGTGACTGGAGTTCAGACGTGTGCTCTTCCGATCTTCAAAATTCATTTTATATCATCAATTCAAAATCATAAGTTTAGTATAGTGTTCTCATAAGTTTAGTAAAAGCGAACTATAATAATAAAAAAATCTGTCCTGTCAATAGGTATTTTTTGATATTTTATAGAATAAAACTTGCATTTATATAGTCTTATATAGTACTATTATGATTAGTACAGACTTTCTACCAACGGATAATTGAATAATAAATATTTTAAGAACCTAATACCTTTGACAGGAGGCATTATGAAAAAAACATTGATTCTGTTTTGCTTGTTGTTTTTAGCAAGTACTGTAATAGCACAAACATCTTCATCTTCATTTGGTGTAGGTGTAAATGCCGGTTTGCTTTACCCTATTATACAAGATGATCAGGGTACCGGAACCATATTTGGAATCAAAGCTATCTATTCTCTAGGTGGGGTACTTACCGTAGAGCCAAATATTTCATTTGTAAAATATGGTGACCCGACCTCAAATATTTCAGGTGTAACAGGTCTTTACGATGGTTTTGAGGGTTCAAAAGTAACATCGTATGGAGTTGATGGGATTCTTGGCGGCGGTGGGGGAGCAGGGATTCATCCTTATTTTATATTTGGAGTAGGTTTATTTAATACAAAGCGGGATATGACTTTGCAAGATAATACCGATTTAGGTTTTTCCGGCGGTCTTGGATTAGAGTTTGGAATGACATCTGCCTTGTCAATTGATGCGAGAGGGAAATTTTATGTAATTCCAATTGACGGCGGTGGGTCTAAAAAATCAGCTTCGGCAACTGCCGGAATAAACTATTACTTTGGTAAATAAGGAGAAGAAAATATGACAAAGAAAAATATAATCTTGTCCGGTACATTACTTCTTATAGCATTATTTGCTGTTGGCTGTTTAGTTTCCGGTACCTTTGTAATTACAGAAACATTTAATTTTTCAACGCAAACAGGGTTTTATCCCGATGCTATTAGTCTTGTAAATAATTCCGATTGGGAAGATCATCGTGATAATTTAGATAAAATTGAAATAGTTGGCTTTGAATTATGGATAACAAATAATGAGCCGGTAGAATGGTCATTTTGGGCATATATGGATGACTATGATAGCTGTCAGATTTTATCATGTGCAAATGCAAGTACAACAAAATTTCTCGTTTTTGATACATTAACCGTTCCGGCTTCTACTTCATCAACAGGCTCTACTAAATATGTTACTTATGCTGAGTCGTTTAATTACATCAAAAATCTTGATAAGATGAAGCAAATGGTATTTGATGGTAGTTTCAATTTTTATGGGTTTGCAAATGGAGGTGGAAGTGGTAACGGAGGAATTATTGATTCTATACGAATAATTATAACTGTGGATGCCTCTGATACTTAATAGGGATTATAGACCGATAATATAAACCGACCTTTGTAATAGGGTCGGTTTTTTTCTTGTCATTATAGGTATACATTAGATTTCGGGTTTATAAAACCAAGGTCGCGGTTTCGATTCTAAATAATATAATTGTGAGAAACCCAACTATAACTCCTTTCCTGCGAAAGGGCTTGTTGAAAAAGTCAAATTTCCTGTCATTGCGAACGGAGAGTTTATCAACAAGCCCGAAAGCAGGGAAGGTTTGAGGATTTCATATTAGCCAAGCAGTTACTATGTTATAAAAGTAATAAAAAGAAAGAGGTTGTCGACGTTCCAAGTATTCGACTTGGCGAATGCAGAACCCGACAAAATTTCTACATTTTATATGTAGTCCCTCTTTTCACGATATAGATGAGAGACTTATGTAATAAGAGTATTTTACCATGCACAAAAAAACTACAATAAATATTACCCAAAATGGCTTTAAGCCATTTTTTAAGGCAAAGCCATTTCGCTGTAACCCATTAAGCCTATATTGTTTACAACGTAAAACAACATGTAATAACAGCTAAAAAAAGATGTTTTATATGCGAAACGAACCCATTTTAAAAACAACAATGTTGGATTCAAAATCAAGTTTGGAATGTCATTGGGGAAGTACTGGATGGAGTTCAGTGGTTTTTATTCGCAGGGAACTGGCATGCCTGTTCCTCATGAAAGGTTGAGGCATGCCTCAACCCTACAATTGTTTCCCCGGGAGGATTATATGTAAAATATATTAGTCAAGGTCGCGACGTTCCGTTTTAAAAAAAATATAATTGAGAGAAACCCGACATTGTTTCTAAAGCAGTCAGACAACTTATGCTTGAAAGATATATTGGCTTTTGTGACAGGTGTTTTTTTTCTTATCATTTTCTTGCGATAATTCGTATTTAGATATACCTTAGAGCGTTACTTTGAAAGTATATAAAGGAGATTTATCATAGCTACATATAATATCGTAATCATAGGCGGTGGTCCCGGCGGATATACCGCAGGTATACGGGCTGCTTTAAAAGGTGCCAAAGTTGCTGTTGTCGAGATGGATAAGCTTGGCGGAGTATGTCTAAACAAAGGATGTATCCCTTCAAAAGCACTGATTGCATCTGCCGGACAGTATAATAAAATGAAACATGCCGCATCGTTTGGTATTAATCTTGAGTTTCCGCCAATATATGACTGGAATTTCATGCTTGAGCGAAAAGACAAAATTGTCAATGGTCTTGTGAGCGGTATCGAGGGATTGTTTAAGTCTCACGGGGTAGATTATATTGTCGGTTCGGGTAAAATAAGCGGGGAAAATGAAGTAACAGTAACTGATGAAGACGGTAAAGAAACAAAACTGACAACAGATAATATTATTATTGCTACCGGCTCACGGGCAGCATCGATTCCGACATTTCCTATTGACGGAAAACGGATTTTAACATCTGATCATTTACTTCAACTTGAGAATCTTCCGAAATCCATATTGATTATTGGTGCCGGAGTAATCGGGTGTGAATGGGCTTGTATGCTTTCGATGTTAGATGTTGAGGTTACGATGGTTGAAATGCTCGACCATGCTTTACCTATGGAAGATGTTGATTCATCAAAGCTTTTTGAGCGTGAACTCAAAAAGATGAAAATAAAACTGCATACTAAAACCAAAGTTGAAAAACTGATTCCGAGTGCTGATGGGGTTAGATCGGAAGAGCACACGTCTGAACTCCAGTCACACTGATATATCTCGTATGCCGTCTTCTGCTTGAAAAAAAAAATAAAAAATATAAAAAAAATAAAAACAAAAACAAAAAGAAACACACATGATAGATA
>CALCCW010000309.1:0-8005 GCA_937900185.1 uncultured candidate division Zixibacteria bacterium
CTGCATTCATTGTAAGGGCAGCGACAAAAAACGGAAGCACTCCGCCAATGAAGAATCCGATAACTACTTTCGACTCTAAAATATTGATACTTTCCAAACCGACTACAGAAGCGTACGCAGAGAATAATGCCAATGCTGTTAAGGCAGCAGAGCCAATTGCAAATCCTTTTCCAATAGCAGCAGTTGTGTTACCTAATGAATCTAATTTATCAGTAATTTTACGTACATCTTCACCTAAACCTGCCATCTCTGAAATACCTCCGGCATTATCAGCAATAGGACCATAGGCATCAACAGACATAGTAACACCGATTGTAGCAAGCATACCAACACCTGCGATACCAATACCATAAAGACCGGCAAAGGTAAATCCGGCATAAATTGCTCCGCAAATGACAATAATAGGAAGTAAAACTGATTCCATACCTACAGCAAGACCGGAAATAATATTTGTCGCAGCACCTGTTTCGGATGCATCGGCAATATCTCTGATAGGTTTTGCAGCGGTATAATATTCTGTCAATAGACCTAATGCGATACCTGCAACATTACCGGCAAAAATTGCCCAGAAAACATTCTGATTAATTCCTAATTTATCAATAATAAACCAAGCGGCACCCAACATCACAACTGAACCGACATAGGTAACCAAGCGTAAAACAGAAGCAGGGTTCATAGCTGAAAATAATCGGACAGATAATATTCCTAAAATAGACGCACATGCACCAAATGCAACAATGAGTAATGGCAGTGACATCATGTCAGCACGACCACCTGAACTAATACCGGCAAACAAACCAAATTTAGCAGTAGCAGCAATAGCTATTGTAGCAATAACTGAACCGACATATGATTCAAAAAGGTCGGCACCCATTCCGGCAGTATCACCGACATTGTCACCTACATTGTCAGCAATAACAGCAGGGTTCCGAGGATCATCTTCAGGAATACCGGCTTCAACTTTACCCACAAGGTCAGCACCCACATCAGCAGCTTTTGTAAAAATACCTCCACCGACACGAGCAAACAGAGCAATTGTTGAGGCACCCATTGCAAAACCTGAGATATATGATGAAATTCCTTGATTAGCAATAAACGCAGGTAAATAAAAGTAAAATACTATACCAACTCCTATTAATCCTAACGATGCGACCGACATTCCCATAACTGCACCGCCTGAAAAAGCGATAGATAATGCTGCTGCTTCCCCTTCGTCTTTTGCTGCTGCTGTCGTACGAACATTTGCAGAAGTAGCTGCATTCATTCCGACAAAACCGGCAAGCATAGAACAAAATGCTCCACCTACAAATGAATATGCTGTCTCAGGTGTTGTTTTCCAAAACAACAAGATGCTTACTATAGCGATAAAACCTAAGAGAATGGTATATTCTCGTTTTAAGAATACCATCGCTCCATCATGAATAACATCGGAAATTTCTTTCATTAATTCTGTTCCGGTAGATTTACTTTTAATCCACATCAACAAAATTAACGCAAAAACAATTCCGACAATTCCGATAATGACTGATAACAAGCCAGTATCAAATCCCATACTGATTTCTCCTGTAAAGATTATAATATTTAATAGGTTACATTTATTTTCACACTTTAAATTAGGCAAGAATATATTGAAAAATAAAATATTGGCAAGCAAAATTTAAAGAATTTGTATAAAAAAACGGCTTAGAAAACTAAGCCGTTTTAAATAACTTGTTTGAATTTACCTATTTAGAAATTTTCTACAGTAACCAAAATCGATGGAAAACCTCTATAATCATCATTTGAGTACATATAACCTGTTAATGTATATTGCTGCGTCCCTGTTCGACTATATCCATTTACTGTTGTATCACCAGGCAAAAAGACAGGTAAATCACCTACAAATGCTAATAAAGGGAAGTTTGTTGTTTCATTATAAAATTCTGGTTCTAATGAGATAAATACATGACCCTTTGAATTTGCAAGTACAGGAGGTGTTGTCATTGGAGCAGGAAGATTCATCAAGAAATCTTCTCCGGGAAATAAAGGTACTCTAGGGGGATTTTTATATAGATTATCTACAAATGGATTTGCTTCATCTTGTTGAGTAATCTCATAAAATATACCCGTGCTTAATAGCCCACCGGTATAATTCATCAAAATAGGCTCTAATATTAACCAGCCAGGTAGGGTCATTTTCCCAACTGCTGCTGTATCTATCACATCAGAAACAACCCATCCACGATATTTCCATCCAAATTCCTGTAAATTTGGCAGTTGGAAATCATCTTGTGTAAATTTATCTTCAATAACAGTATATGAAGATGTATCAAATGTCATTTTAAGTGTAGTCGGATAATATCCAGATGTGTCAATTGAGAGATAAGTCTTATACCGTACAGTAGTTACATCTAAAGTATCTAAACCGCTGCCGGATTCATCGGCACCTAAAACAAAAATTGTGTCTATTTGAATTATAGAATCAATACCAATAACGTTTGTATCAATAAGAGTTGAATCTGCTGGTATAAAAAGACCAGAATCTAACTTCCAATCAGTTACTGAAAATGTATCGGTTATTGTAGTAGTATCTCGTTTATAACTACAAAACCAAATTGAACTACCGTCATTTGTAGTATCCTGACCATCTGATGTAGATTTTAAGTTATAACGGACTGTTGCATCCCAAAGTGAATTGACTTGTGGAAAAACTAATTTAATTGTTGGGCTGCTAGTAAGATCTAAAAGCAAAATTGAAGCAGGTGAATTAGGTAAAGGATCGTTTATAGGTTCTACAGAGACAATAATTGAATTGTAGTTCTCAATACTCTCGTCTAAGAAAAATCTTCCGGCATCAGCTCGAATTTCACCATTTTCAGAGAGGAAATGTCGGGACATATAATTAAAACCAAATTTCCCCAATGAAAGAGTATCAGTATCATTTGCTACCCATAATTGGTAAATAGTACCTGTCGGGTTATCAGGTAATCTTTCCGGTGATAATGTTAAATATGCTTTGCCGTTTGGTGTAATTACATCCTCAGGCTGATCGCATCCGATAGCAAAAGCCACAATACATAATGTTAATGTGCTAAGTAGCAATATTTTAGAACGGTTAAACATCTATATGTTCCTCCTTGGGAAACTTATATTATTTTTCAATTTTATAAACACAAAACGAAATAATACTAATAAATACCAGTCATTGTCAAGTTCTTATTGAAAAAGATTTTAACTCATTTTAGTGACGTTTTATCTCACTGGAATATCTAAAGGAAATATTAGTTTTTGTCGATAATAATTTTAAATGTTTACAACTAATTAAAGGAGTTCTTTTTGCAAAAATGCCCAAAATGCTTAGCTGAGCAAAACAATGTAAACTCTCATACATGTTTTTATTGTGGTGCTGATATGAGCAACTCACCTGAGTACACTTCTCAGGCTGATATACAAACAGACAATGATGATTATATTCCTGAACAAAGTATTTCTCTTCCTGATTCAGATGACCTGGGAATTGAAACAAATGCGGATATAATGGAATCAGAAGCACATAATTTAAGTGACACTTCACCAACTGAAGAAATAAAGACTACAAGTAATAATTTCTCAAAACAGTATAATGAAGAAAATCATAGCTCAGACTCAAAAAATGAATCTTCAAATATCAAGAAATTATCTGATAGTGAAATTAAAGAAATTGAAAAAAATCTTTATAAATCCGATAATTTTATAAATGACAAAGATAAATCCGACCTTATTGAAAAAATTAGCAGTATCAATACTGATCACCCCGAGCCATTTTCTAATAAACCGATTGAACCGCCAAAACATAACAAAGCTCAAAAAGAAACTCCAAATTCTGAAGTAGCAATAGAATCTGAACTCCCTAAACCTCAAATCGCAAAAAAAGGTCAAGGACTTGCATACTTCTATCATAGCTATATCCAACTACAAGGTTCTCAAAAATTACATCCTGACGATGAAATGATTATTAATAATCGCAATTATATCCTAAAACCTAAAAACTTAAGCAAAAACTTCACCCTCTACTCTGTTGCGGCTTCTTTAGTTATTATTGTATTAATTATCGGCTCGTTTTTAGTAGGTAATTCAAGTGTGGGAAATGGTCAGGTTATCGGTATTATTTTAGATGAAAACGATCAACCATTTATAGAGGGTGCCACAGTCGTATTCTCTGAATTAGGTGAAAAAGTTAATTCTGATGCTCAAGGTCTTTTTTCCTTTTCAAATATTCCGACAGGCTCACACAAAATAGAATATTTAATAAACAATGAAATAACCGGTTCAGATTATATAACAATTGCAAATAACAATAACTCATATATTACATTGAAACCAAGTTCGCAAAAATCCGCAGGGACCCAAACTCCTCTAAAACAACTAACTATTGCTTCATCTCAAAAAAAACCTATTGAAAAACTAAGTTTCCAGAAGCCTTCATCCAAAAAAGAAACGGTACAAATAGCGAAAAAAACAACCCCAAAGAAAAAGAAAAAAACTTCTAAATCAAAGACAACAACCAAAAAACAGGTGTCAGGATATGGGAAATTAGCTCTGAATGCCAATGTTGAGGGTGCCAAGATTAAAGTGGATGGAAATGTGTTAGGGGCAGGAAATCTGACGTATACAAAAATAAAATCAGGCAAACATTCCTATACTGTTTCTCTTGATGGGTATGAAACTGCTAAAGGTACGTTTTCTATCAAAAAAGGGAAGACAAAAAAACTGTCTCCTACCTTAAAGCTATTAACGCAGACAAAAAAAGAAGAAACTTTCAAGGGTAATGATTATTTTTATTCGGCTCAAAATGCATACAAGCAAGGCGATTATACCGCAGCAATTGCTGATTATCAAAAAGTGATTGATAAAACTCCTAACAATGTAAAAGCATACTACGGTACGGCAGAATCATACTCCAAACTGAAGAAGTGGGATCTTGCATACGAAAACTATATTCGCTCTGCGGAAATTTATCAATTTAAAGGAAGAGTAAATGATGCTATTTCATGCTACAACAAAGCTGTTGATGTAAATAAAAATTTAGCAAATGCTTATTTAGGTAGAGGAGAGATCTACTTAGATGCTGGGGAATATAGAGCAGCACTCATAGATTTTGATAAAGTGGTTAAACTTGAAAAACGTAATTTCAGAGGATACTACGGTATGGGGGAAGCATCCTTTAAACTGCAGCGGTATACAAAAGCAGTGAAATATTTCAAGGATGCCCGCTCATTAGATAATACCAATCCTCTTGTTCATCAATATCTGACCTTATCATATATGTATGAACATGACCGAAAAAACACAAAAAAAAGTTTCGAGAAATTTGAACGATACGCTTCAGAAAATGATAAAAATAAGTTCAAAAACAACAGCCAATATTCTGCTGTAATAAAATATATTGATTCGGAGTAATAAGCTGCTTATGTCCAAAAAATTAAACTGCTGGGAATTTGTCAATTGCGGACGAGAAAAAAATGGGCTTATGGTACCGTTATTGGGTGAATGTAAAGTTGTGAAGAACATGAAACATGATGGACTCAATGGCGGAATCGGTGGCGGAAGAGCATGTTGGATGATTCAAAAAAATGATTGTGTAATGAAACAATCGGGACAGTTTTCGTGCTGTTATGACTGCTCTTTTTATAAAAGAGTTCTTTTTGAAGAAGAAGAAAAAGTTGAACATAAATTAGAACCTGTAAAGGTTTAAAAATCCCTCATATTTAAAAAAGGCGATTAGCAGTTCCTGCGATATCGCCTTTTTATTTGCTTGCGAACAAAACTTTTCCCCCCTATTTTCGTCTTAGATATAAAATCAACAATATCTCTTGGAGACATAACATGCGTTTAAATAAGTTTCTCGTTTTAATAATTACACTATGTTTGTTCATTATTGGATGCTCGAAAGATAATCAGGCTACTGACAGCAGTTATAACAGCACAAAAGTTAAAACACTTTTAGATGCCGGCAAATATGTTCCTGACATTGGTACTTTCTTGCAAATAGGTGCGAATATACCTGAGGGAATTAGTTGGGAGGGCGACAAAGTATTTTTTAAATCATCTGCTTCCGGTGCTTCTCAAATATACCGTCTTACCAAAGATGGCTGGCCGTATCAGCTCACAACATTTGAAGACGGCATCGACTATTTTGTTCTCTCATATAATTCACAGATGGCAATTGTCGGGGCATCAGTTGGAGGCTCTGAACAATCACAACTCTACCTTATGGACACCGAAACAGGAAGAGTCCTCAAACTTACCGATTTCAGCGATGTTCAAATAGGTTCGGTTACATGGGCAAGAGATGACAAATCTATTTATTACCGTTCTAATGAAGAAAACAAACGTGATTTCTTCTTATACCAAATGGATATTCTAACCGGTAAGTCAAAAAAGATTTTTGACAACCCCGGCTATAATGCTATAGCTGATATCTCTCAAGACGGTAAAACTATGATTGTTGCCAACTACACATCAAATGTAAATAATAATTTACTCATATTGGATTTAACCACCGATAAATTTGAAGTACTTAACGATGACAAAGGCGATGTTCTCTATGGGTCTCCTACTCTCATGCCTGACAACAAAACTATATGGCTCGTCTGTAACGGAAATGATGATGGTGTTGCTCGTGTTGCTCAAATGACTATCGGCTCATCAAAAGTTGAATATATCAATGATGGTTGGATTGACCCCAAATGGGAAGTTGAATATATAGCTTTCTCCCGAGACTACAAAACAATGGGAGCCCAAATCAACGAAGAAGGATACAACCGTCTAAAAATTCGAGATGTCTATTCTAAAAAGGAGTTGCCGTCTCCTCCATTGAACGGTATGCTTGGATTTTCCGGTGCTGACAAATACGGTAATATACTTCTCTCATTTTCCGGACCTACGCAGGCTCCTGATTGTTGGTTATGGAACCCTCACACAGAAAAACTCAAACAGCTCACATTTTCAATTTATGCAGGTATCGACCGCAAAATCTTCACTGAACCTAAACTGATTAAATATAAGTCATTTGATGGACTTGAAATCCCTGCCTTTTTATATCTCCCTGCCGATTATGACGGCAAACCGATACCTTTTATTGTTTCTGCTCATGGCGGACCGGAAAGTCAATTTCAACCGAGGTTTATCCGAAATTATCAATATTTTATGCTTAATGGATTCGGTATTATTTCTCCCAATCCTCGCGGTTCATCCGGTTACGGACGTGAATATCAAAACCTCGATAACTATAAACTTCGTAAAAATTCGCTCAAAGATTACAAAGCAGCTGTTGATTATTTAATTGCTAATAACTTTACCCAAAAAGGTATGATTGGAATTCGAGGAGGTTCCTATGGCGGCTATGTTGTGTTGGGCATGATTACTGAGTATCCTAATTTATTTGATGCGGCTATTGATGTTGTCGGTATCGCCAATTTTAAATCATTTTTGCAAAACACCAAACCATATCGTCGTGCCTTACGTGAATCCGAATATGGTCCTTTGTCTGACCCTGACTTTTTAGATTCTATCTCCCCTATCCATAAAGCGAACCTGATTAAAACACCTCTTTTTGTTATCCATGGTGAAAATGACCCCCGTGTGCCAGTTGGTGAAGCCCGTCAGATTATTAAAGCAGTGAAAGACAATAATGGAATTGTCGAATCTCTGATTTTCCCCGATGAAGGTCACGGTGCTAGAAAACGTGTTAATGTTATCAATTCATATCGCAGACAAGTCGAATTCTACAAAAAACATTTATTATCTCACGATAAAAAATAATAAAATAAATTGTATAATTATGTAGGCGGAATTATTTAGCAGTTCCGCCTTTTTTAATACACTCAAAACAAACATGCCCCTCAATCGACTTTTGAAGGGAAATGAGAACGGAAGAGCACACGTCTGAACTCCAGTCACACTGATATATCTCGTATGCCGTCTTCGGCTTGAAAAAAAAAAATACAGAGTCTGAGATATCAGTGTAGTGCGACAAAGTAGTGGT
>CALCCW010000310.1:0-8000 GCA_937900185.1 uncultured candidate division Zixibacteria bacterium
CCAGGACTGTAATAAAGTATTACTTGAAAATTATAATTTTATTAAATCTCAATCAGTAGAATTATTAGCTCATATAATTGTAGCATTAGATAAGGATAATAAATTTGATAATAGAACTTTATATAAATTGCCAAAACTAGAAGAAATTAGTGAAACAGATATTCAAACAAAAGTTAAAGAAATTAATAATGAAATTGAAGAAGTTTCAAAAAAAAGCCGTCAAAAATTAAATACTCATGGTATCACTAAAAGGCGGAACTACTAAAGAGTTCCGCCCTACGAATGTTAATTTTATCAAATATCTGATATTAAAATAAAAACTCAAATGAATTCACAATCTCTACAACTCCACACCAATTTCAAATCCCGTCTGCTTACATGTAACAACAAAATATTTAGAGAATTAACTATGCACAAAATCACTACAATAAAAATAAACAAAAATGGCTTTAAGCCATTTTTGTACACAAAGCCATTTCGTTGTAACTTTCTGTGGTTAAGTTGCTTGCCTTGAAAATAATAATAAAAAATAAGGTTTTTAGGTTCCCTATATATGCGAAACGAACCCATTTTACTGTAACCGTAAGAGACAAATTAAATTACAACGAAAAAGATGTTTTTTTAGATGTAAATAACATCGTATGAGATTGTTATAATGTTTTTATTCTGGATTTCGTGTCGAGTACAGAACGGAGTTCAAAGGAAAGTGTTTTTAAAGTGAGCAGATTCTTCCTAACTATTCTATATGACAATGCTGTTGTATCTCAATAGTGGAGTACACAAAAGAGCAATACATAGTTCCTATAGGAAACTATTTATTTCAAAATTAAAATGTTCTTCAGTTTCATTTCGAAGTGAAATAAGTTCATCATCTTCAATGAGTTTATCTCCGAGAAATAAACCCCCTTCGATATCAGGATTATATGCTTCAATAAATCCTGCACCAATATATTTTGAAATTGAATTTGCTATTGCAATAACTCTTCCTAAACTTTTTGATGCTTCAATGTTATTTGGGTTGGATGAATGATGTCTTGAAATTTGTGTAGTTAAATTTGAAGGGAATTGCCACTTGTTTAAAAGTGCGTAAGCAACATTGACATGATTAAACCCAAGTTCTTTTCCTTCAACTTTTATAAAAGGGACATTAGTTTCTTTTACCTTGGAAATAATATCATTATAAACATGAGGTGCTGTTTGAAGGAGAACTAACTTACCAATATCATGAAGAAGTCCACACAAATAAGCTTCTTCTTTATCTAATCCACCAAATTTTTGCACAATCAAGCGAGCTCCTAACGCTGTTGCAAGAGAATGCTGCCATAAAATCTGAGCAATTTGAGCTTGTTCCCCGGAGCGAAACATCTGAGCCGTAGATGCTGTGATGATAATTGATTTTACTTGGTCAAAACCTAATACTCTTATAGCTTCAGATAGCGTTGTAATTTTAAAAGTACGACCAAATACAGGTGAATTGGACATTCGTATTACTCGTGCTGATAAGACTTGATCAGCAGATATATTTTTAGAAATATCATCAATATTCGACTGTAAATTATTTGTTAATTTTAGAGCTTTATTTAAAATAACAGGAGCTACCGGTAACTTACCAAGGCTACTTAGTATCTTTTCTACAGTCTTAATATCGGTATCTGGTACAATCATTTATTTTTAACCCCATTTTCGTATAATTAGATATACTTCATTATAAAATTATACTGTTTTTGGTATCGGTTTTTCCCCCGGTTTCCTTAACGTTTTAGTATTTATAGGGTATAATCTAATTTAAACTTCTTTCTCTGAGAAAAAATAATAAAGCTATTTTGTTGTAAGATATGATGGTCAGATAAAAAAAAAGGGCGTTTCACAAAACGCCCCCTGCAATTATATGGTTTCCCAATCAAGTTGGGGATGGTGATTTGTCGGAGTTATTATTTATCGTCTAAAACATTATTCCATGCGGCGATCATCTCTTTATATGGTTCAAACAGAGCATCGGTGTCGCCTTCGACTGTGACAGATTCAATTTTATCCCCTTGAACTATTTTATTGACAACGTCCATATCGGCATCAGAGACAACTTCACCAAAGACAGTATGTTTTCCGTCGAGCCAGTCAGTTGGAATATGAGTAATGAAAAACTGAGAGCCATTTGTTCCCGGTCCGGCATTTGCCATTGAGAGAATCCCCGGTTTATCATGTTTGAGTTCAGGACAGCACTCATCTTCAAACTGATACCCCGGACCGCCTGTACCGGTACCGAGCGGACATCCGCCCTGAACCATAAAATCATCGATTACTCGATGGAACGAAAGACCATCGTAATATTTTCTTTGAATAAGGTTTACAAAACTTGCGACTGTAACAGGAGCCTGTTGTGAGAATAGGTTGAGATTTATGTCACCTTTGTTTGTTTTCATTGTTACTTTCATATATTTCTCCTTGAGATTTCAGTTTTTGTTGCGGTTATTATAAGGTAAGAATGCTGTATGTGCAACGGGGAAGTAATGAAATTTAGTTCCCTTTGATTCCGAGACTGTGTCGCAATACAAAATATTAGTTCACAAACCCGCTTTGCGGGTTCAGGAACTAACATAACATGGCGAAAATTCGTATTGTGACACAACCTCTCCGCTTAGGGTGACTAAACGCACTTATTTTGTATGTCGTGCTGAGCGGAGTCGAAGTATAGCTTACAAATATGAAGCAAAAGGATTATGGCAAAACAACTTTATAATCTCTATGTTATTCAACTGAAAAAATCAGTTTTGAAACATAAGAAAATACATACTGAAAACCCTGACCGTAATAAAGATATGCCATGTGTCTATGTCGGACAGACTTGCCATTCGCCGGCATATCGTTTTGAACAGCATTTGAACGGATACAAATCAAACCGCTATGCTAAAAAGTATGGTTATCGCCTGCTTCCTGAATTATACGAAGAATACAATCCGATTACAACTCGAAAAAAAGCGGAAATGATGGAAGAAGAACTTGCTTTGAAGTTACGTGATGAGGGTTATACCGTTTGGTATGGCTAAGTTTTTTCAAAAGTAGAGAGAAAAAAAAGATACTTTCTCTCTACATATTTTTATGGACAGCTAACAGGGGCAGGTCCTGAAGGAGTTGCAAAAGCGTAGTTGATTAGGTATACAAGGTCAGAAAGATTTAAATCTGAATCACCGTTTACATCGGCTTCTTCAAAACAATCCGGTGAAGGACCGTTTGGTATGCCGAATGAATAATTAATTAAATATACGATATCAGAAATATTTATAATATCAGTTGGGTCTTTATCTATATTTCCACGAATACCTTTACAGCATCCAGCAGGATTAACAATTAAATCAACCAACATACCCGCTGATTCACAGGTCGTAGAATGTACAACAACTCTTACAGAAGTTGAATCTCCCAAATAGTCAGAAGAATTTGGAACTGTCGAAACTCCAAAAATTTTATTTATCCAAACATCACCGGATGAATTATTTTCTGAGTTATCGCCTTCTTCCAAATCAACTTTTCGGTGTGCTTCATTCGAGTTGCCATTAACAGCATCATCAATATGCCAAATAGCTACACCGCACCCCGGTAGAAACGCATCAAAATTTGTTTTACCACGATTTTCAACTAAGAAGTATTGTGAACTTGGCATACCGTCTGTCCAAAGTCGATATGAGATTGGAGATGTTGATGCATCGGGTAAAATAATTCCGGTTGTGTCTGTTGTGATATTGATGGGGTTTGTCCAACCGAGTTGAGCTTTACTCCAACCACTGAAATGTACCGGAGATTTACCAGCACCTCCCCAAGAACCACCTGCCATAACACCCCACATACCGATTCCATTAGAACTTCCGTCTGTATCGTACAAATCAGGTAATCCTAACGCATGTCCGTATTCATGTACAAAAACTCCTATGTGTGCAATATCAACTCCTGAATGAATTTCCGGCTCCATAGTATACGCATCAATAGTAACACCGTCAGCAGTGATAGGTGATAAACCTGCATCAGAAAGGGACCATTTGTGTGACCACGGAAAATCAGAGGCACCTGTTTCAGCACCCGGTCCTGCATGAACAATAAATAGACCGTCAACTTCCCCGTCACCGTTATTATCATACTTAGAAAAATCTATATCAGAATATATTGTAGCCATTTCAATAGCTTCTCTTGCAAGAACTGCAGCAGCAGCCCAATTGTTTCCGTCGTTGTATCCATATAAAAAATGTTCATTTTCGGTTTTATACCATCCGTCAATATCCCCTTGTAAATTAAACTGTCCGTAAGAACATTCTTCATAATAATCATGTGCCGAACCATACACATCATATCCGGGTTGGTTCATCAGATTATCAAAATCAGAAGAGTCGTAAATTCCTGAATAATCAGAAAATTCAATAAGTATAACCAATACATTGTTGGTTACAGTATCTGTTGCGGCAAGGGCGGATTGAGTTAAAAGTTCAGGTTGTAGTTTTACGTCTGGATAGAGTCTGTTTTGTGTTGAAGGCTTTATTTGAGTTGTTTGTGTATCTAAAAATTGAATTGATGCTTTCGGTCTGTCTTTAGGAGAATATACTTTTGTAGCTGTTGTAACTAATGCTCCTTGACTGTCAAGAGATGCATAATAATACCAGCCATCAGATGATTTGATAACAGTATAGCCGTCAAGTGTTTGGTAATATCCAAACCGTTCATCACCGGCAGGTTTTAATGTTACATTTTTGCCGTCCGGTTGAGTTATTTCAAAACTAAAATTTGGATCAGCCGGTATTGCAATTACAAAAGAAGAAAAGAAAAATATCAATCCAAGACTGATAGAGAACAATCGTACGAATTTGCCTGTCATATTTACAACCTATATTTATAGTTTTTTACATTTAGAAAAAAGTATTACTATCGGATAAAAAGGTGTAACTTAGCGGTTTGTATTCAGTTAAGGATAATATACGTATTAAAGTTGTTTTGTCAATGTCCTATATTTTATATAAATCATAGCGTATTAACTCTTTGTATTAAGAAACTTCGGAATTTTCCGACCTTAATTATAGATAATACTGCAAATATATATAGGAGATATAATGAAAATTCTTATAGTTGACGATTCTAATATTATGTGTAAAACGATATCGAAAGTTGTTATGAGTAGTGGTTTTAAACCCCTAATAGCCGAAAATGGTGCTGAAGCATTAGTTAGATTGCGTAAAAATGAATCTGATATTGCCCTTATAATTATGGACTGGAATATGCCGATAATGAACGGTTATGAAGCGTTAGTAAAAATACGTTCAAACGAACAATTTAATAAAATCCCGATTTTGATGGCGACATCTGATGGAATAGATGACGATGTTGTCAAAGCTATCAAAGCAGGTGCAAATGGGTATATGGTAAAGCCATTTAAATCGGAAGAATTGTCAAATAAAATTAGTGAGATTTTAAATTTATAACTATTAATTTTTTATAAGATTCTCCATTTATCCAAAGGAAAAAAATGAAAATACTGATAGTAGAAGATTCAAGGTTAATGCGTAAAGCGATAACAAAAATTGTAGTCGCAAAAGGATATGAACCGTTAGAAGCAGAAAATGGGGAAGAAGCACTCAAACAGCTCTGTACAAATAAATCAGAGATTAGTTTGGTGATAATGGATTGGAATATGCCGATTATGGACGGGATAGATGCTTTGGAGAAAATACGTGAAGATGAGCAGTATGACGATGTACCTGTTCTTATGGCAACATCTGAAGGTATCAAAGAGGATATTGACAGGGCAACTAAAGCCGGAGCAAATGGATACATGGTTAAACCGTTTAAAATGCAGGAACTCGCAAACAAAATTTCAGAACTCATAGAAACATAACTATGAATCAAGAACTTGTAATAGACAAAACGATTGTCAGTGAATTCATCAATGCGGTCAAAAAAGTGTTGAATATTACTGCCGGTGAAGATGTTAAGGATCAAGTATCATATTTAGAAAAGTCTGCTGAAATACCGGGAGAAATTTCTGCGACCATTGATATTGAAGGGGATTTGCGTGGAAAAGTAGCAGTATCATTTGCTCGAGATTATGCCCGGACGATTACTTCTAAAATAATCGGTTGTGATGAATCGGAATTATCTGAAGAAGATGTTGAAGAAGGTATGGGAGAGATTGTTAATCAGGTAACCGGTAAAGTAAGAACTGATTTATGGAATTATGGATATCGATTTAATATCTCAATTCCGGAAATAATAAATGCTCCCATAAGCCAGATTCAAACGTATGAAATTATTCCGGTACATATTATTGTGTTTAAAGCAAACAAATCGATGTTTGCTGTGCAGATTAATGTGCAGGAAAAAAATATACTCTAAGTACAAATTATTATATTTGTTTTGAAATATTAGTTGTCAAAAAGATTGGGTTGATAAGTTGCCCAGTCTTTTACATTTATTTTATAGTGATATTTGTATTGGCAGTCGCCGTTTTTACAAATTTTAGGACGTTTTTGTGAAATATAATCAAAAGGTTTTCCACACACTTCACAAGTAGTAGTTTTCCATTGTAGTTTAGGGAGTGATGTTGTTTTAATAGGATTATCCATATCAGACTGAATATATATTTTAAATTAAAGTATGCAATGAGAAAATTTTACTCAGAATTTTTCTGAAATAAATTTTACAAATTGTTCTCGTTTTTCTTTTGGAACCGATGAGAGTGGTATCTCAATAATCTGTACTGTCTGAGGTTTTGAACCTTTGATTTGCACTATATCATCAACACTAATTTGGTATGCCGGTTTTACTTTGGTGCCGTTAACGACAATAAGTCCGCTTTGTCCTAATTCTTTGGCAATCGTTCGTCGCTTAATAACACCTACAGTTGAGAGAAAATCATCAATACGCATTAGATAGTATCAAAATATTTTATATATGTTGTTTTTTTCAAATCTTCAATCCACTTATCGACAATTTGTCCTGTTTTATCCTGTCGGGCAAGTTCTTTGATTTTATCATAGTCATCTTTTAATGTGAAAGAACGAGCTTCTTGATAATCAAGAAGTTTTAAAATGTGTATTCCAAAACGAGTGTAGACCGGTCCCCGAATATCACCAATCTCTTTCCATCCGGAAACAGCATCGGCAAATTCCGGCGGCATTTGATTTGATGCAAACCAACCTAATTCACCGCCTTGTACTCTTGATTCATTATCTTCTGAATAGGTTTTTGCCATTTGAGCAAAATCATCACCATCTCTGAGAGATTGTATTAACGAATCGGCAAGCAGTGTTGTTGCAAGTGAATCTTCTGCCGATGGGGTCACTTTTAGAAGTATATGGCGAAGTTTGTATTTATCTCCTTTGATTCCTTCACATTTAATAACATGAAATCCAAACTGTGTTTTAATAACACCGGAAATATCACCTACTGAAAGAGAAAAGGCTGCTCTGGCAAATTCGGGGACAACATCAGCTTTGGTCAAATAGCCTAAATCACCTCCATTGACACCGGCACCTTCTGAGGAGTAGTTTGTTGCTATCACGGCAAAATCAGAGCCGTCTAAAACCATTTGTCTTAATTCTTTCATGCGAGCTTGTACTGAATCAAGAACGTGTTGTGATGGTTTTATTGTCAATAATATATGTGCTAACTTGACTGCCTCAGGTTGACTGGGAATAGAATCTTGATATTTTGTAAAAAATTCTTCAACTTCATGTCTTGATACGGCAATAGAGTAGAGTTTTTGCTGAATGAATCTTTGTTTTAAAAGCTGATTTTCGACATCAACACGATATTTCTTTTTTAAATCTCTAAGTGTGAGACCTTCGCTGCTTAACGCCTCAATGAATTTATCATACGAATCATAATTTTTTGAAATACGTGCTACCTGTTCTTCAAGCATAGATTCTATTTCATCATCACTAATAGTCAGAGAAGATCGGAAGAGCGTCGTGTAGGGAAAGAGTGTAGATCTCGGTGGTCGCCGTATCATTAAAAAAAAAACA
>CALCCW010000311.1:0-4227 GCA_937900185.1 uncultured candidate division Zixibacteria bacterium
AGAGTAATATCAAAATGATGGTTGCTAAAATATGATTATTTTTTTTTTTCAAGCAGAAGACGGCATACGAGATATATCAGTGTGACTGGAGTTCAGACGTGTGCTCTTCCGATCTAGATAAACTTCAACAAATATTTAATATCAGTCATTTTTATGATGACCAATGGAAAACTATTGGTAGAATCCTAAATGGCGAAAGAATTCTACTAATTGAAAGAACCGGATTTGGAAAATCAATCTGTTACCAGTTTCCAGCAACTCAATTTTCTGGATTAACTATTATTTTTTCTCCTTTAATCGCTCTAATGCGAGACCAAGTAAAATATTTAAAATCAATAGGCGTTGCTACTGAGTGTATTAATAGTGAACAGTCTCCAGAAGAAAACTCTGAGATATTAGAAACAGCAAAAAACGGCAAGATAAAAATTCTATATATAGCTCCAGAACGACAAGAAAACAGAGAGTGGTTAGATGCTGTTCGCAAAATGACAATCTCGATGGTAGTAATTGATGAAGCCCATTGTATTTCTGTTTGGGGACATGACTTCAGACCGGCATTTCGTCGAATTGTTAATCTTATAAAACTTCTCCCTCAAAATTTTCCTGTTTTAGCAACTACAGCTACAGCTACCAAACAAGTATCACACGATATTCAGCAACAAATTGGTAATAATGTTTCACTAATTCGAGGGAATTTATTACGAGATAATTTTCATCTAAGTGTAATTAAAGTTAATGATGAAGAATCAAAAATGGCGTGGCTTATTGAATTTTTGCAAAATCAAATTGGAAATGGTTTAATTTATACGGGAACAAGAGTAAATACCAATCTTTTTTCAGCATGGTTACAGTTTAATGGAATAAATGCCGCAAATTATAATGCCGGATTAGATACTGAGTCACGAAAAAAAATTGAAAATGGGTTACTTGCTAATGAATGGAAGTGTATAGTTTCTACAAATGCGTTGGGAATGGGAATTGACAAACCTGATATTCGGTTTATTATACATACTCAGATACCACAGTCACCAATACATTATTATCAAGAAATAGGAAGAGCAGGTCGCGACGGTTTACCAACAAATATTGTTTTACTTTATAATCCGGCAGACAAAGACCTTCCAGAACATTTTATTAAAAACAGCCGCCCCTCAATAAAAAAATATCAAAAAATAATTGATGCGGTAAAAACCGAACCTCTTGGTGAATGGGATTTAATGCGTAAAACAAATCTGAATCAAACACAAGTTAGAGTTATTAGGGCAGATTTGATTGATCAAGGAATAATTAAAGAAGTCATGTATGGTAGTAAAAAAAAATATGAATATCAGTTTGGTGCTTATGCACTCAATACAAAATCATTTGTAGAGCTGCGAGTTTTCAAATTAGGTGAACTTGAACAAATGATTTCATACTCTGATTCTGCAACTTGTCGTATGGATTTTCTTTGTCGGTATCTTGGTGATGATTCTGTGAATAATTGTGGTAAATGCGATATTGATAATCAGCAAAAGATTCACTATATTATAAATGAGTCTTGGAAAGATAAAATAATAGAATTCAGAAATTCATTTTTCCCAGAATTGCCTGTTGAAACAAAGAGTTCAAATATAGTAAATGGAGTTGCAGCATCCTATTATGGGATAACAAATATTGGTGCCGCAATTCATCGATGTAAATATGAAAACGGTGGTGATTTCCCTAACCATCTATTGACACAAACATTAAGAGCGTTTCGTCATAAATTTGGGAAAGAAGAGTTTGATATTATTGTATATGTACCACCAACTGAATCGGGTGTTTTAGTGAAAAATTTTACTGAAAAAATATCTAAAACTTTGAAAGTTCCTATTTCACATAAGCTTTCAAAGTTAGTTAAAACAAAACCGCAGAAAGTAATGCAAAATTTTGTTCTTAAAAAAGATAATATAAAAAATGTTTTTACTTATTCCAAAGAAGAAGAACTTATAGGAAAAAAAGTTTTGTTAATAGATGATATTTTTGATTCAGGAGCAACTATTAAAGAAATTGGTCGATATTTTACAAAATTGGGGGTTGAAAAAGTTGCACCTTTAGTCATAGCAAAAACAGTTGGGGGCGATATATAAATGATTGAAATACAACAATATGCATATTGGATGGCTTTCGCACATCTTCCCAGATGGAAGACTGAAAGAATTAATCAATTAGTAGTAGAAATATTGCACGAAAGAAAAATTTCTTTTCCAGAGTTCTTTGAAATGAATATTGATGATTGGACAAATGAGTTTAATTTTTCCAAAAGAGAATTAGATAATCTCGATACCGCAAAATCAGAACTTCCTAACTATTCTTTCTTAGTAGAAGATTTACTAAATCAAGGATTTGAGCTGATACCTTTCAACTCTGAAAAATATTCACCTACATTAAAAAATAACCTTAAACTAAAATATTCACCACCATTGCTCTATGTAAAAGGTAATAAAGATCTCCTTAAAGAACCTGCTGTTGCAATTGTTGGCTCTAGAAAAGCATCTGATATTTCTTTAAAATTTACAAAAAATGCGGTTAAAAATGCAGTTAATAATCATGAAATTGTTGTAAGCGGTTTTGCAAAAGGTGTTGATAAAACAGCATTAGAAGAAACGCTTGCGGCACACGGTAAAAGTATAATTGTTTTACCTCAAGGAATCATGACATTTGCAAGTGGATTTAAAAAATATTATTCTCAATTAGTTGATGGTGATGTTCTTGTTGTCAGTACATACCATCCTAAAGTACCTTGGTCTGTAGGGCTTGCAATGGGGCGAAATGCCTATATTTATGGCTTAGCTGAAAAAATCTTTGTAGCTGAATCTGATTCTAAAGGTGGAACGTGGTCAGGCGTTGTTGATGGTTTGAAAAAAGGTCGTAAAATTTATGTTCGAGTTGCTGAAAACAATGAAGATAATGCTAATAATTTACTGATTATTAAAGGGGCAACTCCTGTTGATAACAATGCGATGGTTATACATAAAAAGGAATTAGAAAGTTTTGAAGATAAAATAAAAGAGGTTCTTGCTTCTCCGTTATCAGCAAAAGAAATCAAAGAAAAGACCAATATCAAAATCGATACTCGTAAACTGTCAAAAATGCTATCTGAACTGTCTTTCATTAAAACAGAAAAGAAAAAAGGTAAGAAAATTTTTAAACTAAAGATATCTTCAACGAGTCAGATGTCCTTTCTTTAAAGAACATTCTAATAGTTTAGATGACAATAGTATGCATCAACACCTTCCTTCAAAATATGTGATTTTTAAAATATAGATAAACTGTTATATTAAAATCATGGAAACACGTAAACTTTTAGATTTGGTTTCAGTTGGTAAAGCGACATATGAAGATTTTATCAGGTTAGATATTCACACAGTTGAAGATTTGGTTGGACGTGATGAACAACAGCTCTATGATGAACTCAAAGAAATTATGAAGTTAGAGTATCTTGATATGTGTGTTTTAGATGTTTTCACAACTGCTATCAAACAAGCGGAGAATCCGAATCTGCCCGATGAACAAAAGCAATGGCATTACTGGTCAAAAGTCCGCAAAGGCCGGCAAGTAGTTCTATAAAATAAATTCAAAAACTAACACTATATTATAGAATTGACATTAAATCATTTTATTGCTATAGTAAAAATAAAACTGAAGGGTGGAGTAATTGCAATTCATTAAACATTTCTTAGTACTCTTAATTTTAATTTGTGGATTTTCATCAAACATCAACGCAGGTGGAAAATCAGGTCAATTCGGTATAGGACTTACGGTAACTGAATCTTCACCTGTTTACATTTTTCATTATTGGGCATCGGATAAAATAACTCTCAGTCCGGAGTTTTCTATAAACAGAATATCAGAACCATCTATGACTAGATTTAATATTGGATTTACTTTTGCAACCCATACACGTCCCGAAGAATCGTTTCGTCCTTTTGTTGGGGTTGGTTTTAATTATGATGTAGTTACTTCAGGAGGAGAGTCTTTTGGTGATATCTATTTTGGTCCTGTCTTAGATCGGAAGAGCACACGTCTGAACTCCAGTCACACTGATATATCTCGTATGCCGTCTTCTGCTTGAAAAAAAAAAAAAATCAAAATAAACTACTAATGAAGAACCCAAATAAATAACACATACATAGCGTATACTTGCTACTACATCCATATTCTTTCCATTTGTAATCTACTCCATACTTCTGACGCAACTCACCTCTA
>CALCCW010000312.1:0-1980 GCA_937900185.1 uncultured candidate division Zixibacteria bacterium
GATGGTAGTGTGGTATAGAGAGAGTGGGAGTAGGGATGTGGGTATAGAGTGTGGATAGAAGAGGAAAGTGGATGGTTGAGATTAAAGTGTGTTTTTTTTTTTTTCAAGCAGAAGACGGCATACGAGATATATCAGTGTGACTGGAGTTCAGACGTGTGCTCTTCCGATCTCAGCTGATGATGCCCCGGGGTTAAAAGTTCCGATGAAACTTGAAGAAGGCAGTAAATTTCTCATTCTTAAGACATTAGAGAAATTTAACGGTAATAAAACCAAAGCGGCTGATGCTTTAGGAATAACGACCCGTACTATCAGAAACAAATTGGCTGAGTATAAGATGGTCTAAAACTAAAAAAACAGCGAAAACTATTGAATTACAGGCATTTTGATGACTCAAAATGCCTTTTTTTTATACAAAAATACTCAAATCTGCCGATATATTTATAAGTAGGGAAATTACAGGAAAACTGTATTTCCGACAAATAAATTTCTGTACTTCTGTAAAGGATACACATGGATTTTGCGACTATTTTTGGCTTAGTAATGGCAGTTGGTGCAATCACGGGTGCGTTTGCTATAGAGGGTGGTGATATTAATTCTATATTTTTGCTTGCACCGATGATGATTGTTATAGGAGGTACTTTTGGAGCAACTGCAATTACAACATCTCTGAAAACTGTAAACAAAATTCCAACGTATCTCAAATTAGCATTTTTTGGTAAACAATATTACAATGCTTCTCAAACTATTACTCTCTTGGTCTCGCTTGCTGAAAAAGCTCGGCGTGAAGGGGTATTGGGATTAGAACAACATATAGATGCTATTCATGATCCATTTTTTAAAAAAGCGGTCAGGTTAGTTGTCGATGGTACCGAGCTTACATCGCTGCGTGGTATTTTAGAAAATGAGATTGCATATTTAGAAGATCGTCATAAACATGGTATTATCCTATTTCAAAAAGCAGGCGGGTTTGCTCCGACGATGGGAATCTTAGGAACTGTGCTTGGACTTATTCATACTTTAGGAAATACATCCGACGCAACCAAAATGGCTACTGCTATTGCCGGAGCATTTATAGCGACTTTGTGGGGAGTGGGACTTGCCAATCTATTTTTACTGCCTGTTTCAGATAAATTAAAAATGAGACATGAAGAAGAGTTGGCTCATTATGAGTTAATAATGGAAGGTGTCCTTGCTATTCAATCAGGTGATAATCCACGCTCAATTCATACTCGTTTAAATTCATTTGTACCTCCTGAATTTCGTGAAGAATAGAGATTAAATATGTCTCGCCGTCGTAAAAATTTTCATACTTCTGATAACAACGAAAGATGGTTACTTACGTATGCTGATTTAATTACTCTTTTGTTAGCATTTTTTATTGTCATGTATGCTATGTCACAAATTGATGCCAAAAAATTTGGTAAAATGACAGAAGCTCTTAATGGTGCACTCAAAGGTGGAAAATCAATAATAAATAAAGGAAAATCTGATCCGGTAAAAGGAGTCGGTATTTTAAAACTCGGTGATCTAAATGTTATTCAAAAGCAACTTGCAAAAAAATTTGAAAAGCTTGGCAAAAATAACGAAGTTCAAACCGAAATAACCGAACGTGGGTTGGTCGTGCATATTATGGAATCTGCTTTATTTGCCGAAGGTTCAGCAGACTTATTAAACAAAACAACGGATATTTTGGACGTCATCTATGATGGTATTAAAGATCGTCCCAATCATGTCCGTGTCGAAGGGCATACCGATGACCGCAATATTAAATCTTCAATTTATCCTTCAAACTGGGAACTTTCAACTGCAAGAGCAACATCGGTCGTGAGATATTTTATTGATAATTATGGTTTTCCTGCCAATAAACTTTCCGCATTAGGGTATTCGGAATATCGTCCGATAAAACCAAACAATTCAATTGAAAACCGTGCGAAAAACCGAAGAGTAGATATTGTTATACTTACAATGGACTTGACACTA
>CALCCW010000313.1:0-4161 GCA_937900185.1 uncultured candidate division Zixibacteria bacterium
GTATAGATAATGTGGGTCAAGGGCGAGAATGTTGGACAATACAGATGTGTTGTTTTTTTTTTTTTTCAAGCAGAAGACGGCATACGAGATATATCAGTGTGACTGGAGTTCAGACGTGTGCTCTTCCGATCTAGTCGCAAATGTTTCTAAAATTGACTGGAACGCCTCGCCCTTTTTCTCGGCAGCGGTAACTGTCGGAAGCAAAATGATAGAGATGAGAAAAACAACGATAATGAATAGAGTCAAAATTGCAACGATGAAATTTGGAATAACAAACAAAAGTGCATAAATCCATTCGCCAATATAAGGAATTCTTGTTACCAAACCTAAAAGCGTAAAGAGAAATACAATAAATGCGATAAAACAGACAATACCGAGTTCGGCAAGAAAAATTTGTTTAAACCGCCCAAACGCTTTTAGAATTGCGTGTTCCGGCTTCATGAATTTATTCCCGCGGATAGATTCAATCTCTAAAATCGAGACAGAAAAAAAACCTAACATGAGCATCAAAACAGAAGCCATAGAACCAACCACAAATACAATTTGAGCAAAAGTGTTGGCAAAATAAATTTTATAAAATGGAAAAAATGTATAGACAGAAAAAATTGTTTTTATCTTCTCACCATTTATATAAAAAGAAGCATAGGTAAAAATATTATACAGAGCTAATGACAGCAGTAAAAAAAATGTCATCACCAATATTTTTTTGGCAGACAGTGCTTCAACAGGTGCCTTAAAGACATCAATGAAATTATAATGTAGTTTTCTTTCCATAGCCAAATTTGTCTTTTTACTTTTATAAAGTCAAGTTAAAGATTTTTTCATAAATCAATGTTTTTCAGTACCCCTCAACTCCGCTCAGGGTGACTTGAAAAAAGACGACCTATCATGCCATACTGAGTCCGCCGAGGCGGAAAGTATGCTCATATAAATAAATTATACAAAGGATTTAACTTTTGGTTCTTAAATATGAAACTCGATAACATCTTTATCAGAAAGGACAAAATCTGCTTGAGCTTTTTGCCCGTCAAATTTTCCCTCTCCCCAGATTTTAGCAAATTTTAATTTTTGGGCAATATCTCTGTGCAGAGCAAAGGCAGCATTTTCCACTGTTCCGCCAATCGGAATAATTATCGGATCATGGAAATCAGGTTCATGCCCGACAGGTTTTGTATATATTCGCATTTTACCAGTTGCCTCAAAAAGAAGTTTCTGAAGGCGAGTAAGTGACTCCTCGTCCAAAATAGATGTCGCTGCAATTTTAAAATCAGGAAACATTTTGAGAAGTTCAGCCTGTTTATAACCGTCTTCATCATCGTATTCTTTATGAGCACATATAACCGTGTTCTTAAATGAAAACCGAGGGTCTTCAGGTTTTTCGGTTTTATCTTTTTTCAGTTCAATTCTTTTTTCTTCTAATGCGTGTAATATAAATTCAACATCTTCTTTCATTGTATCAGATGCCAAATCAGCAACGAGAAGAACAATATCTGCCTGACGAATCAGAGAAGTCATATACGATTCAAAAAGTTCCGATGAGATAGGCGGAGTATCAATAAGCTGCAACTGCACTGTGTCATAGGTAGTCATTCCTGTTAACGGCTCTCTGGTTGCATAAGGATAGTCGGCAACTAATGGTTTTGCATGAGTGAGGGCATCGACCAAAGAAGATTTTCCGGAATTTGGCGGACCTACAAGAATTATTTGTGCAGCTCCCTCTTTTTCAATATGATCGTGAGTCGGAGCATTTTTGGCACCATGAGTTTTCTCACCACCGGAATCAATAAGTTTTTTCAACTTGGAAATTTTAGTTTTCATCTCCCCTTGCAGTTTGGTCGTTCCTTTATGCTTGGGCATAATACGAAGGAGTTCTTCTGCCATACGAAGTTTTTCACGCGGGTCATGTTCTTCTTTGAAAGCTCTTTCGAGTTCATAATATTGAGGAGGTAAATTTGCCGGCATTTTATTTTTTATTCTTCTTCAGAATCGTTTTAATCTGGTTACAAATAAAATCTACTTCTTTTAATGTTAAAGACGGATATAAAGGAAGTGAGACAACTCTTTTCCATGCCTGTGCTGTTTGTGGATATTCTTCGGGGTTTATCTCAAAAGCAGCTTGATAATATGTAAATTCAAATATCGGTTTATAATGAACTCCGCACTCTACTTGCTGTTTGTCCATCAGTTTGATAAATTCATCTCTATCAATTGTCAATTTAGTTAAATTAAGTTTTATGATAAATAAATGCCACCCATGCGTAGAAGTATTATCAGTTTTAGGAAGCCTGATATAGTCAGACAAAGCAGAAAGGTTTTTGATATACCGTTCAGCAATTTTTTTTCGTTTCATTTGTTCTTTTTCAAAAATAGCTGTCTGTCCCAATCCAACCGCAGCATGAAGCTCTGACATATTTGCTTTTAACCCCGGTGAGGCAACATCATATTCCCAACTGTTTTTTTCTTTACGCTCTGATGCTGTCGAGGTCATCCCATGTCTTGAGAGTATACGAACCGCATCGGCAATCATCTGATGTTGTGTAAGTACAATCCCACCCTCGCCACATATAAGATTTTTAGTCGCATGAAATGAAATAACCGACGCATCGACATGATGCACAATTGCCTTATCATTGTATAACGTTCCGATAGCATGAGCAGAATCAGATATAAGCGGAAGTTTGTACTTTTCACAAATTTTATTGACAGCATCATAGTTGCAAGGGTATCCTGCTATATCAACTGTTATGATAGCTTTTGTATTTATCCGAATTTTTCTATAAATATCTTCAGGGTCAATATTCAAACTGTTTTGATCGATATCAGCAAATACCGGAGTCGCTCCGACAGCAATAATCGCCTCAATAGTCGCCACAAAAGTATATGGTGTTGTTATAACTTCATCACCGTACCCGATACCTAAGGCAATCAAAACCAGTTGGAGACCATCAGTGGCAGAACTAACCGAGACACTATAAGGAGAACCAGTAAGTTCTACAATTTTCTTTTCAAATTGTGCGGTCATTTTGCCGGGGGAAAGCCAGCCTGATTGCAACACTTTAGCTACATTTGTCATTGCCTGTTTAGATATTGCAATATCATATAATGGAATTTTATTTTTCATTTTTCTTCAAATGTTTTACAAATTGCAGCAACAATTCTTTCTGATTTAAAATATACAAACTCAATAAATAAACAACAATTAAAATAAGTAGAGCCCCCACTAAAGATATAATTATGCTGATATAACTATTTCCAATTGAAGAAGTAAACCAATGAGATTGTATCATATATAGCAATCCTCCAGAAAATATACCGGCAAAAAGGATACTCGACAAAGTAATGACAAACTGTTTTTTCTCATGCATACGAATTTTATGCATTATAAAAATAATCATCGCTCCGGCAAAAAAAAGATGAGCCGCTGCGGTCGCTGACGATATACCTGCATACCCAAAAGCATCTGAGAAAACAATATTTAGAATAAATTTTAAAGCAAAAGAAATTGAAACAAACAAAAGCACCACTCTCCCCCATCCCCCGGAATAACACGCCCGCATAGAAGTTGAAATTACAAACAATGAAACAATTGAAATAACAAAAGGTTTTAGAGTAGTTGCAGTTAATTCAACTGAATGAGCATCAAAAGCACCTCGATGAAAAAGTAAGTAGACAATTTCCTCGGCATGTAGAAAAAAGAAAACAGCTATGGGAACAGCAATAAAAACAGCCGAAAGAATCGCTTTTTTATACAGATATTGAAAACGATGTAGTTGTTCGTTGTCAGTTGACTCTGAAAAAAGAGGAAACACTACCGCACCAATTGCAAACCCAATTATTGAATCGGGAAGCTGCACTATTACTTGAGAATAATTTAGTGCAGAAATCACACCTTCGCCAAATGATGGTGCTATAAAACGGTCAAGAAGAAAGTACGAGCGGTTTATCATTTCTATTATAACAACTATGCCTGCAGTTTTTAATAGAGCTTTGGAATTTTCTGTTATGAGTTTGGGAGTAAACGACTGAAACGGTTTAAACTTGAGAATTTTCGTCAATAAAAACAGATTTTGAAAAAACAACCCTGCTATTACACCTATTATTATCGCACCCACAGAAAAAGATTCATATAAAAAATAAATTGAACTGATACAAAAAATATTA
>CALCCW010000314.1:0-14354 GCA_937900185.1 uncultured candidate division Zixibacteria bacterium
AATATGTGAAAGAGAGTAGGATATGCCAAGATAGGAGCCTTTCATAGAATCGTGTTTATTATCAACTTTTCTTGGTTTATTTTTTTTTTTTTCAAGCAGAAGACGGCATACGAGATATATCAGTGTGACTGGAGTTCAGACGTGTGCTCTTCCGATCTTACTGCTCATAGATAAAAACGGTATAATTCAGTTTATTGATTCTCTCGATTTCAATCTATTACCTGATAATGAAAAATTATTTAAAGCACTTGCGAATTTGTCAATTTAATACGTATTGTTCGTTATAATTTAATTATTAATATAAGGAATACTACATGATTAAAATAGGTATTAAAGCTCCTGCGTTTAAGCTAAACTCTTCAGATGGAAAAATGTTTTCATCAGAGGATATAAAAGGTCGTTTTGCCGTTGCCGTATTTTACCCTAAAAACAACACCCCCGGCTGAAACCGACAGCTTGCTGCTCTGGAAGAGTGCCGGACTAAATTTGAAAAGTTAGATACTGTTGTCTTTGGAATTAATCCTGCCTCGGTAACATCTCATCAAAATTACTGTTCTAAAAAAGGATTTAATTTTCCTATTTTATCAGACCCCGCAGAAAAAGTTACTTCAAAATTTAAGTGTCAAAAACCGACGGGTAAAGGGGTTTTGAGAACTGTATATGCAATGAACCGTGAGGGTAAAATTATCTATGCAGAACGGGGTATGGGTGATTTTGGAGATATTCTTGATATTATCAAAACACAATAAATAATATATTTAAGTTGAATAATTTAGTAGTTTTATTACCTTTAAGCCCATTGTAACTTGTATTTCAAGACCCTTTGAGTCCGCTCAGGGTGATTTGAAAGATGATGGCTTGTAATTTGTCGTACTGAGCGGAGTCGAAGTATGCACCAAAAAAGATTTAAAATAAGGTTGACAAAATGACTACTGAAAATGAAAATAATTCAAAAACAGAAACTAAAGATTTTATCCGCACTATAATCGATCAACATAATAAAAGCGGTCGCTTTAATAAAATTGTGCATACTAGATTCCCTCCTGAACCAAACGGCTATCTGCATATTGGTCATGCAAAAGCTATCTGTATTTCATTTGGTATTGCCGAAGAATACGGCGGTGTGACAAATCTTCGTTTTGATGATACCAATCCAACCAAAGAAGAAACCAAGTACGCCGAAGCTATTATGCGTGATATTAAATGGCTTGGTTTTGACTGGGGGGACAGACTCTTTCACGCATCTGATTATTTCGACCAACTCTATGATTGGGCAGTGCTGCTTATTAAAAAAAGTGTTGCATTTGTTGATGACCTTTCAGCAGAGGAAATGCGTGAGTATCGCGGTACTCTTACAGAAGCCGGCAAAGAATCGCCGTATCGAAACCGTTCAATTGAGGAAAATCTTGACCTGTTTGATAAAATGAAAAATGGGGATTTCCCTGACGGTGCCAAAACCCTTCGGGCAAAAATTGATATGGCATCAGGAAATATGAATATGCGTGACCCGGTTATGTACCGAATTATGCGGGCAACGCATCATCGTACCGGCGACAAGTGGTGTATCTACCCGACCTATGACTGGGCTCATGGACAGTCTGATTCTATTGAGAAAATTACTCACTCGTTGTGTGACTTATCGTTTGAAGATCACCGTCCCCTTTATGATTGGTTTTTAGACCGGCTTGAAGTGCATCACCCTCAACAGGCAGAGTTCGCCCGCTTGAATATAAATTATACTATTACCAGTAAACGGAAACTTCGGCAGCTTGTTGAAGAAAATATTGTCGATGGATGGGATGACCCTCGTATGCCGACACTTTCCGGGCTGCGTCGGCGGGGCTACACTCCAACAGCAGTACGAACATTTATAAACAAATTAGGTATATCTAAAAAAAGAGATACGGTTGCCGATATAGCTCTTTTAGAACATGGGTTGCGGGATGAGTTAAACAAATCATCTAAAAGACTAATGGCAGTTATCAAACCATTAAAAGTTGTCATTACAAATTATCCTGACGGTAAAATTGAAGAGTTTGATGCTGTGAATAATCCTGAAGATGATTCTGCCGGTTCAAGAAAAGTATATTTCTCTAAAGAAATATATATAGAACAGACTGATTTTGTCGAGGTTGCCCCTAATAGAAAATATTTTAGACTTGCCCTTGGTAAAGAAGTCAGGTTAAAACATACTTATTATATCACTTGCGATGAAGCTATAAAAGATGATGACGGTAATATTGTAGAACTTCGCTGTACCTATGACCCTGAATCAAGAGGGGGATCATCGCCTGACGGTAGAAAAGTGCGTGGAACTTTGCACTGGGTTTCGACACATGATGCTGTTGATGCTGAGGTGCGTTTGTATAATCATCTTTTTACAAAAGAAACACCGGATGAAGATGATAACTTTATTGAAAATATAAATCCTGAATCGTTAGAAATTATGACTGAGTGTAAAGTTGAGCCTTCTTTAAAAAAACTCAAAACGGGTGAAAATTGTCAGTTTCTTCGGCATGGATATTTTTGTTTAGATTCTAAATACTCAACAAATGGGGAACTTGTCTTTAATCGTTCTGTTACATTAAAAGACAGTTGGACAAAGAAAAAGTAAATGTTATTATGAGTATTATTATACCTGATAAAAATATATATGATGTAACTTTTATAGGTGCCGGACCTGTTGCTCTCTATGGAATGTACTATGCCGGACTCAGACGTACAAAATCAAAAGTAATTGATATGCTTGGTGAAGTAGGCGGCGGATTGATGGCTCTCTATCCCGAAAAGTATATTTATGATGTTGCCGGATTCCCTAAAATCTTAGCAAAAGATTTAGTAAAAGGACTCAAAGAACAGGCTGTTCAATACGACCATGAAATATGCCTTGAAGAAAAAGTGCTTGGTGTAGAAAAAAAATCGGACGGGTTAATTAAACTGACTACTTCAAAAGGTGAACATTTATCTAAAACTGTGGTTGTCTGTGCAGGCATGGGAGCGTATATCCCCAAAAGACTGGATATACCAAATGTAAAAGAACTTGAAGGTGCCGGAGTTTATTATTTTATCAGACGTCTTAAGGATTTTGCGAAAAAAAATATATTAGTGGTTGGCGGTGGTGATTCTGCATTTGACTACTCTATGATGCTTGAACCAATTGCTGAGTCTATTACACATATACACCGTAACGATTTTTTTGCCGCTCATGAAGCGTCAGTTGAAAAAGTTATGCAGTCCTCAGTCAGAATGAAATTCCCATTTTGGGAAATTAAGCAGATTGAGGGAGATGACTGGGTTCGCCATGTTACCCTTGTGCAGACCCAAACGGGTGAAACCGAGCGTATGGATGTTGATGCTATTATATTTAATATCGGTTTTTTGACTAATATGGGTCCAATTCAGGAATGGGGGCTTGAAATTGATAAAAATTCTATTGCAGTTGACTCTCGGATGCGTACTAATATAGACGGGGTTTTTGCTGCCGGTGATGTTGTTACGTATGACGGCAAATTAAAATTGATTTCAACAGGATGTGGTGAAGTTGCTGTTGCGGTTAATAATGCTAAAAACTATATTGACCCAAAAGCAAAGGTTAGCCCCGGACATTCAACCGATAAACATGTGATGACTCTCCGAAAGATTTCTCGTGAGAAGAAAAAAGCTCAAATGGAAAATAAGGAAGAATCTTAAAAATGTATTTCTCCCTCCCCAAAGAATACCGCGAAGCGACCAATGACGAGTTAGTCAATCGGATAAATACAGCTCGAGAAAAACTTGGTTCAAAATTGACAATTTTGGCTCATCATTATCAAAGAATGGAAGTGGTAGCAATGGGCGATCACATTGGTGACTCTTATGGATTGTCAAAAATTGCCGCTGAGCAAAAAGATGTTGAGTACATTGTTTTTTGCGGAGTGCATTTTATGGCAGAATCTGCAGATATCTTAACCGATGACTCCAAAACGGTTTTTCTGCCGAATCCTCTGGCAGGCTGTCCGATGGCGGATATGGCAGAAATGGCTGATGTTTTGGAAGCATGGGAATATTTAGAAGAGTTTGGCGGTGAAGATAAAATTATGCCTATTTCATATATGAATACTGCTGCCGGTCTGAAAGCATTCACCGGAAAACATGGCGGATTAATTTGCACTTCATCAAATGCCCCGGGTGCGTATAAATATGGTTTTGAGAATAAAGAAAAATTATTTTTCTTCCCGGATGAACATCTTGGTTATAACACCGGAATCAATTTTGGTATAAAATCTGATGAAATGATTCTTTGGGACTTTTCAAGAGAAAGAGGCGGACTGACAGAAGATCAAATTGCAAAAGCTAAAGTTATCTTGTGGAAAGGTCACTGTCATGTGCATACCAATTTTAAGCCTGCTCATGTGGAAAAATTCCGTCAGGATTTTCCCGACGGCAAAGTTATTGTCCACCCCGAATGCCCTCATGATGTCGTAAAATTAGCAGATGCTGCCGGTTCCACAAAATTTATTGTAGATTACTGTCAAAATGCACCGGCGGGTTCTACTATTGCTATCGGGACAGAGTTGAATTTGGTAAATCGAATGGCTAAAACGTTTTTAGATAAACAAATTGTTGAACTTTCCGGAGAGACATGTGCTGTTTGTGCCAATATGTATCGAACGACTCTCAATGATCTTGCCTATACACTTGAAAATCTCGATGATATAAAGCCGATACGAGTGACGGAACCTACTAAAAGCGACGCACTTACAGCTCTTCAGAAAATGCTCGCCGTCGGCTGATTGTATTTTAACCTAAAGATGTTGACTCAACAGGTAAAAATGTATATATATTGCCTATGTTTAGGTCGGTAAGGCTTTTTGGATTAAGAAGTTATTATTTGTAAAAATTTTAGTTATTGAAGGAATATTTAGATATGGCATTAGATGTATTAGTACCTCAGATGGGTGAATCGGTTTTAGAAGGAACCATTCTCGAATGGAAAGTTAAAGTTGGTGACAAGATAAAATTGAACCAACCGTTAGTTGAATTGATGACTGATAAAGTAAATATCGAAATACCTGCTGAAGCAGAAGGTATTATTACGCATCTATATGTGAAAGAAGGCGACGTTGTTCCGGTGGGAACTCGTATTGCTGTTATTGATGACGGTTCCGGAGATTCTGCTCCTGCTTCAAAACCTGAAAAAGAATCAACACCTGCCGCATCAAAAGCTCCGACAACTGCCTCTACACAAACCACTGCTTCTGTCTCTGTCAAAGCAACTGCTGATGTCGGCAAAGGCAAGATGTCGCCAAAAGTACGTATGATGATTCGTGAATATGGATTAGACTTTTCATCTATTGTCCCAACCGGCAAAGAAGGCAGAGTTACTGTCGATGATGTCTTACGCACAGTCGAAACTCGGTCAACATCGGCGGGTTATACCTTAGGTCCTATACCTGCTCCTCCTGCTCCAATGCAGGCTGTCTCAGCAGCGACTACTCCAACTTCTGAACCTAATAAACTTTCTACTCCGGCAGAACCGCTTGTGAAAGTAGAAATCCCGACCTTTGAACCTCTTCCGATAAATCTTCGTGAAACTCGTAAACCGGTTGAAGGTATCCGCAAAGTTATTTCTGACCACATGATTAAATCTGTCCGAACTTCACCTCACGTTACTACTTTTGAAGATATTGATTTAACAGAATTGGCAGCATATCGTAAAGAAATCAAAACATCATTCAAACAAACCTATGGTGCCAATATTACATATCTGCCGTTTATAGTAAAAGCAGTCTGTACCGCATTAAAAGAATTTCCCAAAATGAATGCTTCAATGACGGAAAAAGAAATTATTATAAAAAATTATTATAATATTGGTATTGCTGTTGCTCGTGAAGAGGGGCTTATTGTACCTGTTATCAAAGATGCCGATAAAAAGACTCTTGTCGAACTCGCTGTTGAAATCAATGATTTGGGCAATAAAGCACGTACGAATCAGTTACTTCCCGATGATGTCGCCGGTGGTACGTTTTCATTAACAAATGCAGGAATGTTCGGTGCAACAGCATCCACACCGATTATAAATCAACCTCAGGTTGCTATCTTAGGTATTCATGCTATCGTGAAAAAGCCATGGGTTGTGAATGACGAAATCGTTGTGCGTTATATCTCAAGCTTTGGACTCTCTTTTGATCATCGTTTAATTGACGGACATATAGCTGTTCAATTTTTGCATCGTGTTCATGAATATTTAGCTGATACCAGAAGATTGTTGCTGCAATTAAGGTAATACATTTTTCATGACTTCGGGAAATAGAAAATTTAATGGTTGGCTGCTTGATTTGGGTCGGGTCGATTATGAGCGTGTACTTGATTGGCAGAGAAAATTAGTAAAACTTCGTAAAGATGGTATGGCACGTGATACTCTCATTTTAGTAGAGCACCCGCCGGTTATTACTATCGGAAAAGACGGTCATCCCGAAAATTACAATCATGTAAAAATAAAGCCTATTCCTATTGAACGGGGTGGTGATGTTACCTATCATGGTCCCGGTCAATTGGTTGTTTATTTTATTTGTAATTTGACCCGTCGAGGTAAAGATATGCATCTCTTTATTGATAAACTGCAAGATGGTATTATAAGTGCCTTTAAAGAATATGGGGTAGAGGCTCGTAAAGACAGCACTAATACTGGGGTATGGGTGGGTGATAAAAAAATTGTATCGCTCGGTGTAGCTGTCAAACAATGGATTACATTTCACGGCGTAGCTGTAAATCTTAATACAGATTTGTCAGAGTTTGAGCAGATTAACCCATGCGGGTTGACATCCGATGTGATGTCGTCACTTTCTCATCTGATAGGTAAAGAAATAGATTTAAAGAAATTTGGTGAAATTATTGTTGGTAAATATTCAGAAATTTTTGATACTGTATTTTACCAAATTAAATTAGAAGAAATTGCCGAGGATATTGAATCCCAATCAGGCAGTAATGTAATATAAAAAAGAGATTGAGGCAGTATGGAGAAGGAACTCAAAGGAAAAGTAGCATTTGTTTCCGGGGGAACAAAAGGAATTGGAAAATCTATTGCTTTAGGGCTTGCTGAAAAAGGTGCCCACGTTGTTGTAAACTATTTTCGCTCTCGTTCAGCAGCAAACGAAACAGTTAAAGAAATTGAAGCGTATGGGGTTGAGTCTTATGCTCATCGAGCCAACATGGGTAACCATGAACAGATTCCGGCTATTTTTGAAGGTATCAAAGAACGGTTTGGTAAACTTGATATTTTAATTTCCAATGCTGCTCTCGGACTGTTTACCAATATGCTTGATATTGATGACAAGTCATGGGATTTATCTATGCACACCAATGCCAGAGCATTTTTAAATTCGGTGCAGTTAGCATCTGCAATTATGCCTGACCATTCTCGGGTTATTACTCTGTCATCGTTAGGTTCTATCAGATACATACCAGGGTATGCATCGATAGGTGTCTCAAAAGCAGCTATTGAAAATATGGTCAAATACATGGCGGTCGAATTGGCTCCCAGAAAAATTACTGTCAACTGTGTCTCCGGCGGTTTTATTGATACAAATGCAATGAAATCATTTCCTAACTATGATCAAATGCTGAAAGAAGTTGTTGAAAGGACTCCTTTCAAACGGATGGGTACTGCAAAAGAAGTCGGCGATGTTGTCTGTTTTTTAGCAGGTCCAAAAGCAACATGGGTTACCGGACAGACTATCATTGTTGACGGTGGCTATACTTTGATGTAGGTATTTTATTGTCGTCATATAAATTTTTTATAAGAGTAAAAAAAACAGACCTTAATCCCCTCTTAAAAGAGTCGAAATCACAATTATACAAACATTAAAAACAGTATGAGCTCGGGTGCCTCCACCGCTTGCGGTGGGTAGAATAACTTATTATAAAACCTTCCATCTTATCACCGAGTCACCCTGAGCGGAGTCGAAGGGTCAGTTCAAAATGGGTTCGTTTCGCATATATAAGGAACCTACAGACTGCGGAATTGGTGAGAAAAGTAATTAATTTTAACTGACAGCCCCTGTCAGTTAGATATTTTGTGGGCGGCAGACGCCCTCGTCTGCCCCTCGTCTGGATTCCCTTTTCCAAGGGAATGACATCACCATTTTCCCTACAATATTTCCCTAAAAAACTAACTCCTCTTCATTAATAAAATCACCTTTCAAGAGGAAAATTATGACCTTATCAAAACAAACCAAAGCCAACCGAGAGAACGCCAAACAATCAATCGGACCTACAACCGAACATAGAATCGACTATGATCTCCTAATTGAAGATCTTCGTTCCGAACTCAATCCACAATCTTTTTTCCAAGAATACCTTATCAAAAAAATTGCCAACTGTCTCTGGCGTACTCAGCGTGCCGCCTTCGCCGAAACCGCCCACATCAATGGACAACTTAACAACCTCGATGAAAAAATTGAAAGAGAACTACGCTGCCATTCCTATAAAAAGAAAAAAATAACGCTATTTCAAAAAACGAACCCATTTTGCTGTAACTCAAACATATTTATGACTTTACGGCGAAAAAGTTGTTTTAATAAATGTGGATAACTTTTTATGTGCATCTCATAATTTAATTATTACTACTTACTCCATTCCGTCGGAGACGGAATCCAGTGCAGAACCGTATTAAGGAAATTTATAAAAAGTATTGTAGGTCGAAACCCCTGCGGTTCCGACATTATACTGGACTCCGTGTCAAGCACGGAGAGGAGTTCAGAAGATTTGATTCCGCATCAAGTACGGCATGATATTGGGGGAAGTTTGGATGAGATAGGAACGAGTTGTGAATGTCAATGTGTGTGTTGGAATGACATTTTTGGAAATATGTTTTTATAATTGTCATTTCCCCTCTTTTTAAGAGGGGTCGGGGGTGTTTTTGTTTTTTATTCAGCACTCGACAAATATCGCATAGCATAGCAGGTCGAAACCCCTGTGGTTCCGACATTCTTCTGGACTCCGTGACAAGCACGGAGAGGAGTTCAAAATATTCGGTAAAGAGGATATGAGATGCTGCCATTAAGGTGGGATCACAGGGCTTCTGACCTGCGATAATTAGCCGAGCGGAGTCAAAGGGTCAGGATGGACAGATTACTTTCTACCAGATGCCGAGGATATCTTTGGCTGAGTCGGAACACATTTCTTCAGGGTTCCAAGTTGGAGACCAAACAAGTTTGACTTCGACATCTTTGACATCATCGTTAATTTCTTCAACTGCTCTGTGAGTCATCGAAACCAGCATCTCGCCATACGGACAGGCAGGGGTTGTGAGAGTCATCTTAACAGTGACCTTGCCGATTTCTTCTTCAAGTAAAACATCATAGACCAACCCGAGGTCTACAATACTGATTCTGATTTCGGGGTCTTGAACCGGTTTGAGTGCTTCTAAAACTTCTTGTTTTGTTGGGAACGCCATTTTTGTTTTGTCCTACTCTTCGTCTTCAGTTGGAACTGTGAATGATTCCGGTTTTTTACTGTGTTCAAATTTGTCAACACCCTCAATGAGAGTTACCCATGCAAGTAACGCACATTTGATACGTACCGGGAACTGTCTGACACCTTTGAGAGAATCAAGGTCGCCAATATCTTCAGTGATTTCTGAATCCTCACCTTTGAGCATTTTTTTTATTTGTTCAGAAATCTTTTTCACTTCATCAAGTGATTTGCCTTTGATATATTCGGCAAGCATCGACCCCGATGCCACCGATATGGCACATCCTTTGCAGTTGACATGTACATCCTGTACATTATTCTGTTTGTCAACTTTGAGTTCCATCGTCAGTTCATCACCGCATGAAGGGTTGTGACCGTCCGATGCTATATCTATTTTATCAAGCGGTTTTTTTCCGCGTGGTGCTTTATAGTGATCGAGAATAATTTCCCGATACATATCATCTAAATTTTCACTCATGTCCGAAATATCTCCTCATGGCAATCAGGGCATCATGTAGTGCATCAATATCAGCTTCATCATTATAAATATACAAAGAAGCTCTCGCTGTGGCAATAGTTCCCATTCTTTTCATCAAAGTTTGAGCACAATGATGTCCGGCTCTGATAGCAACACCTTTGGAGTCGAGAAATGTAGAAATATCGTGTGGATGTAAATCCTTATCGGTAAATGAGACTGCTCCGCCCCGATTGAGAGTATTGTTTGGACCTTGAATTTTTAAGCCGTTGATTTGGGTCAGTTTGTCGATAGCATACGCAGTAAGTTTTGTCTCATAGGCGTGAATATTGTCCATGCCGATATTTTCTAAATAGGTAAGGGCGGTATCAAAAGTAACCACTCCGGCAATGTTTGGAGTGCCGGCTTCAAATTTGTGAGGTAGTTCAGCCCATGTAATACGGTCAAATGAAACTTCTGAAATCATTTCACCACCCATGTTAAACGGCGGCATTTTATCGAGAATATATTCTTTACCATAGAGAACACCAACACCGGTCGCTCCGAGCATTTTATGGGCTGAAAAAGCAAAGAAATCAACATCCATATCGAGTACATCAATTGGTATATGTGGAGCCGATTGGGCTCCGTCGGCTAAAATAACAGCACCATGTTGATGAGCAACTTGAGCAATCTCTTTAACAGGGTTCACAGTACCTAAAACATTTGACATGTGAGTTACTGAAACAATTTTTGTCTTTTCAGTGATAATAGTATCAATATCTGTTAAGTCAAGGCGACCGTCATCGGTGATAGGGATACGTTTGATAATAGCATTTTTACGTTTAGCAAGCATGACCCATGGGACAAGATTGGCGTGATGTTCCATATCGGTTAAAACAATTTCGTCACCTTCGGAGATATTTGCTTCTCCCCATGTGTAGGCAACTAAATTGATAGATTCGGTAGTTCCGGAAGTGAAAATAACCTCGGAAGTTTTTACTCCACCTATGAACTTGGCAACATGTGACCGAGTTTTTTCGTAGGCACTTGTTGCTTCTTCAGCAAGAGTGTGCAGACCTCGGTGGATATTTGAGTTTATCCTGTTATAATAATCAGCATGTGCATTTATTACTGCAATAGGTTTTTGTGTCGAGGCACCGGAGTCAAGATATACTAACCTATGACCGTTGATTTCTCTTTGTAATATTGGGAAATCATTTTTTATTTTTTGAACGTCAAAAACAAAATCATTTTTTGTTGTTTTAGTATTCATGTGCTTCTCAATCTATAGATATATAAATTTCATCATTTTCAATTTTTAGTTCAAACGTTTCTATTCCAACAACAGCAGGGGGAGCTTTCACATCACCTGACTTGCAGTCAAATTTTGCACCATGTCTTGCACAAACGATATGTCCATCAGAATCAATATGTCCATCTGAAATTGGAGCAGAATCGTGGGAGCAGACATTCTCGACGGCATAGAACCCTTGTTCGGTATGGCAGATGACAATATTCTCAAAATTAAGCGAAAAAGATTTCATCTTACCAAGAGGAATATCGTTTATATGAGCTATTTTTTTAAAGTTTGCCATTTAAATATTTTCCAGTCTTTTGGTAACAAACTCAGATATTTTTTCTTTTAAATCCGCAGGAACTTGTTTCAAAGTTGCTTCTACAAATCCGCTGACAATCATACGGGTTGCTTCTGTTTTGTTTATTCCACGACACTTAAGGAAGAAAATCATTTCGGGGTCGATAGGTCCGATAGTAGCACCATGGGAGCAGATGACATCTTCATTTAAGATCTCAAGCTCAGGAATAGTTTCAACTTTACATCCTTTGGTTAAAAGAAGGTTTCTATTCTCCTGATACGCCTCACAGGTTTTTGCTTCATTTTCGATTTTAATAAGTCCGGTGTAGGCAGAGTTTGCCTTATCTTTTAAAACGACTTTAAAGTTTATATCGGAGGTTGTTTTGCCTGCGATGTGATGATGCAAAGTATGATTGTCATAATGCTGGCGACCGCCTCCAAAAAGCAGACCGTACATTTTGCTGTCAGCACCTGTACCATTGAGAGTAACACCAAAATTTTGTTTTGAAACAGCAGCACCAAAGGCAAGGGGGACTGTCAATACAGAGGCGTTTTGTTCTGCTTTTGCTCTATGAGAGAGATATACTTTTGCCCCTTCACCGTTTCTTTGCAAAGAGATATATCTGGTACGGCTGTCGACATCTCCAAAGATTTCAACGGCGGAGTTTGTGAGACTCATGTTGTCACTTTGTTTTTCTGAACCGCCGGAGTATTCATCAATGATTGTAACTTCAGAATTCTTCCCCACAACAACTAACAGGCGGGGGAACTGTGCTGAATTATCCAAACCGGATTCACGAAGTAAGTGAATTGGTTTTTCAACAGATTTGCCGTCAGGGATATAAATGAAGATCCCATCGTTCCATAAGGCAGAGTTCATTGCTTCAAATTTACCGGTGTTGCTGTTTACCTGTGCATATAAATGTTTGTTTACAATGTCAAAATGAGATTCAACAGCATCGGAAAGTTTTGAGATGATAATACCATCTGCTGTTAATTTGTCATTAATATGAAATGCAATGTCACGACCTGCTTTGTCTAATACAAATGCCGATGAGTGACCGTCTTTGAACAAAGCAAGTTCTGATTTGATAACTTCATCAAAATTATCTCTAAAGACTGCATCAGTAACTTGAGCTTTATCAACAACAAATTTTGTCGGGTCAGTATATCGCCAAAGATGAAGTCCTCGGCGGGGGATAGGAGTGTTGTTGTAGCTTTTTTTTGAAGCAGTTCGTTTATCTTGCAGCCACTTCGGACCGCGTTTGAGTTCCGGTGTCATTTCCGGAATTATAAAATCTTGGTTTTGTATCTTCATATAATTAACCTATAGAGCCTTCCATTTCAAGTTCAATTAAACGATTTAATTCAACCGCATACTCAAGAGGGAGTGCTTTTGTAAATGGTTCCATGAACCCGTTTACAATGAGTAGTCGAGCTTCATCTTCTGTGAGTCCTCGGGAAGTGAGGTAGAAGAGCTGTTCTTCGGCAACTTTTGATACGCGGGCTTCATGTTCAACTCGTACTTGTTCGTTGTCGATTTCCATTGTTGGGTATGTGTCAGAACGGGCATTTTCTCCTATAAGTAACGCATCGCATTCAACCGAAGCTTTTGCACCTGTAGCGTTTTTGTGAATTTTAACCATTCCGCGATATGTCGCTCTGCCGTTATCTTTTGAAATAGATTTTGATGTAATCCGTGATGATGTATTTGGGGCGGCATGTATCATTTTTGCTCCGGCATCCTGATGTTGGTCAATACCTGCAAAAGCAACAGAAAGCATTTCACCTTTGGCACCTTCGCCTAAGAGCTGAACACATGGGTATTTCATCGTTAAACGAGAACCTAAATTGCCGTCGACCCATTCAATAGTTGAGTTTTTGTAAGCTGATGCTCTTTTGGTTACTAAGTTGTAAATATTCCGCGACCAGTTTTGAATTGTAGTATAACGGATATAAGCATCATCTAAAGCTTTTAATTCCACAACTGCTGTGTGGAGGGAATTGGTTGAGTAGACCGGAGCAGTACATCCTTCGATATAATGAAGTCTGGCACCTTCGTCTGCGACTATGAGAGTTCTCTCAAACTGTCCCATATTTTCAGCGTTGATTCTAAAATAGGCTTGAAGAGGGATACCTACATCAATTCCCTTTGGTACATAAATAAATGAACCACCCGACCATACTGCTGTGTTTAAGGCAGCAAATTTATTGTCTGTGGAAGGTATTACCGTACCAAAATGTTCTCTGACTATTTCAGGATATTCACGAAGAGCGGAATCCATGTCCAAAAAGATAATTCCTTTTTTCTCTAAATCTTTTTGCATAGAGTGATAAACAACTTCCGATTCGTATTGAGCAGACACACCACCGAGGAATTTCTTCTCAGCTTCGGGGATACCGAGTTTATCAAAAGTTTTTTTAATATATTCAGGGACATCATCCCAATCATCTTTTTTAGCTTCAATCGGTTTCATGAAATAATAAATATCATCAAAATCAATTTCTTTAAGTATTTCGGCATTGCCCCATTTCGGCATTTCTTTTTTATAGAAAACTTCAAGAGCTTCATGGCGAATTTCCGCCATCCATTTCGGCTCTTTTTTCATTTTAGAAATCATCTCAACTACTTCATGATTGATTCCTTTGGTACCTTTGTGAAAATAATCAACAGGATCATGAAAGCCGTACTTTGACTCGTAGTCTTCATTTAGCTTTGAAAGCTCTTGATTTTGTTTATTGAGTGATTCAGACATATTTAGACTCCAGTTTTTTCCTCGTTAAGCCATTCATACCCGGAATCTTCTAATTTTAATGCAAGCTCAGGTCCGCCGGACATCACAAACTTTC
>CALCCW010000315.1:0-2115 GCA_937900185.1 uncultured candidate division Zixibacteria bacterium
ACGACGCTCTTCCGATCTTGTCATTGAACCAAAACGGGATTCATAGAGTGAACGGTATGCACGGGCATGACCAACAGCAAGACAATTCCAGGCGGCACTGTTTGAGTCAACCGCAAGTATGTTTTTTTTGCCAAGTGAAATTGTGGTGTCTATGAAGTCCTTAAACAGTGCAGGATATAGATTTTCCTCAGCATCGATCATCTCACTTAAATAAACCGCTGCTTTAAAAAGATAGCCGATAGGGTCATTTTTGTCTAAAGAAATGAGAGAATTAGAATAATCATGGGCAGTTTGAAAATCATCAAGATAAATATCTGTTTGTATTCGGTTGATAATTTCTTTTTTTTTGTCAGTTAGATATTTTTCTGACCCTTTTGTAATTTGTGGTGATGTACATATGAGAAAAAAAACCGGAAAGATTATTGTATAGATGTATTTTTGTACGATATAAAAAAAACTGTGTCTTTTCATAGAAGAAAAGTACGCAGTTTATCTTTTGTGGGCAATATTAAAAATATTTATATCGTTAAATGTCCGGGGTCGAACTTCATGAGATCAATCTTTTTATTTGTTGATGCTGTTATAATCATCAAGTCACCTACTTTGTGAAAAATCAAGCGGCATCCTCGACAATTATGGTCAAATAATTCTAAATTACCCTTTTTGATCATCGTGGATTTTAAATCATCAGGTATCTCAATATTTTTAGCAGATGTTATAAAGATTGAAATATAGTCATGCTCATTTGATAACAATATATGCTTTACATCAGCACCCATGATTTCTTCATTTTTCCCACCAACAAAAGAATAATCAGCAAACGATGTATTTGTTGTGTAGTTAAGATTTTGTTCAATAGCACCTAAATAATCGGTATTGTGAGAGTATTGAGAAGTATTGTGTGATGCGGTGACATGTGCCTGCTCAAGCGGGACATAGAAGTTTGAATGGCTAAAAAAACCTGCTGAATTATACCACACAAAAGCAAGAAGAACTAAAGCGACAGTAGAAAGAAATATTTTAAATGGATTTCCAAATGGAGTTTTTTTTGATTTTTCACATTCTGAATCAATAGTATCAAGCTGACTCATGAGGTTTAGTCGCATGGATTCTAATTTGTCCGGTTTAGAATCACTTGAGGATGTTACTTTTATCTTTTCATTCAGAAATTTATGTATAGACTCTTCAAGTCGAAATTTTTCAAAGCATTCGCCACATTTTTCTAAATGAGCCCGAACTTCTTTTTCATCTATTTCAGATACTTCTTTGTCTAATATATCTTGTAATAAAGCAAGTGCTTGTTGGCAGTCTATCATTATGCGGTGTCCTTGACATATCCATTTTTAATGGCGTATTCAAATAGTTCTTTCTGTAACAATTTTCTTCCACGATGCAGGCGTGATTTTACAGTACCTAACTGTAAATCAGTAATGTCGGCAATCTCCTGATAAGAGAAACCTTCCAAAAACGAAAGAACCACAACTAAACGAAAATCATCAGGTAAAGTTTCAATTGCTTTTTTAACATCATCATCAAAAATTTTATTAAATAAGTCTTTTTCAGGATTAGATTCTTTTGAACCAACTGCAAGCTGTCCGTATAAAAAATTATCATCGATATCATCCATATTTACAGCCATTGGTGAGCGTGATTTTGAACGATAGTCATTGATAAAGATATTGGTCATTATTTTAAATAACCACGCACGGCAGTTGGAACCTGAATCAAATTTATCCCAAAACCTATAAGCCTTTACAAATGCTTCCTGCACCAAATCTTCGGCATCTTTTTCATTTTTGGTCATCCGAAGAGCTGTTCTATAAAGAGCATCCATATGAGGTAAAGCTTGAGCCTCAAATTCTTTTCTCTTTTTTAGTGCTAAAGCATTTTGCTCGGTCATTCTCTGCTTTCTGAATTTGACCGGCTCTCTTTATTCTATTTATTCAAACAGAATTGCCGGTTCGTAAGTTCCCCTTTAGACAAAAAATTATCTAATGAGGGATAAATTACCTATAATGCATTATTTCCTGCAAACTTATTAAAAATAAGAACTTTGAAGCGATAAATCAAGCTCTTTTCATACTTGGGTTTGTTCCATTCTGAAAAAGTTATGTT
>CALCCW010000316.1:0-5981 GCA_937900185.1 uncultured candidate division Zixibacteria bacterium
GAGACCAAAAGAGTTTTTGCTGTTACCACATATTTTTTTTGTTTTAAAAACTGCTGATAATTTTTATAGGAGCAAAGCGAAACAAATCTCTTGTCCACCCATCCTTGATACCTGTCATATTTCTCAACTTTAAAGAAATTATTTTTTTCATCTAAAACTTTAACAAAATCTGAAAATAAGAGTTGGTTTACCCGTTCAGAATCGTATTGTGGTTTATTCCACATATCACTGATATTTATTGTTATCCATCCATATTTCATATCTGTATTTTACAATATGAATATTGTTGAATCAATTAAAAACAATCAAAATCTATTGACAAATATACGGATATCAGGTAATATTTTGTCGTAAATCAGCAAGTAAGAAGCAAAGGATATATACAGTGAAACCGAAACTTTCAAAACATTTTGCGTCAAGAAACCCATCGGCTATCAGAGTAGCCCAAATTGAATTCAGCAAACGAACAGACAACGTCGATGCTGTGAATGTTGCTATCGGCAATGTGTCTCTGCCTATGCATCCGGCGATGCAGGAACGGATGAAAAATTTAGGTTCGGCAGATTCTCCATTTTCCGAAGGCGTTGTAAAATACTCGGCAACAGTCGGATTTAAAGAGACAAACGATGCTTTTTTAAACATTATCGCCTCAAGTGGTTTTGACAGTTCCAAATTGTTTTCACAGATAACAGACGGCGGTTCACAAGCTATGGAGCTTGTAATTATAGGTGTTTGCGGAGAACCCGGGGCTAACGAACGACCTCTATTACTTATTGATGCGGCATATACAAACTACAAAGCAATGACTGAAAGACTGGGGAGAAAAACGCTCTCGGTAACTCGAGCATTAAGCGATGACGGCAGGTTTGCCTACCCCGATTATGCACAAATGGAAAAATTGATTATCGAACATAAACCTTCCGCTGTTGTAGTCATTCCTTATGATAATCCAACTGGACATTTTTATTCGCATGATGCTTATATTGAACTGTGTAAAGTAGCAGTAAAGCACAATATGTGGATTATTTCCGACGAAGCGTATCGTGAGTTGTATTACACTGATGATAAAGTTACCTCAATTTGGGGAATTACCGAAGATGATGTCCCGGGAATTTCAGAACACAGGATTTCTATTGAAACAGCCTCAAAAGTTTGGAATGCCTGCGGGTTACGTGTAGGTGCTATTGTCACAGATAATACCGAATTTAATAAACGGTCGATTGCTGAAAATACTGCCAATCTTTGTCCAAATGTTATCGGGCAATATATATTTGGATCGCTTGCTCATGTCTCCCATAAAGATTTACAGCTATGGTATCAGAAACAAAGAAACTATTATGCTGCGATGCTGTTTGAGTTATCATCACAGATGAAAGAATTGCTACCGGGGATAATTGTATCGAGACCGGATGCATCGATTTACTCTGTTGTAGATGTTCGGAATATTGTTGAAGATTCGTTTGACGCATCTGAATTTGTCTTGTATTGTGCTAAAAAAGGATACGTTGAAATAGACGGCACACGCAAAACTTTATTAGTCTCCCCGCTTGCCGAGTTTTATTCAATAGATGACAACAGCCCGAATCCGGGAAGAACACAGATGCGAATTGCATTTGTTGAAACACCTGACAAGATGAAATTGGTACCGAAATTATTTACTGAACTTTTGAAACAGTATTTAAACAGATAACAACTACTTATTTAATTTTTCAAGTAATCGTTCTACTTTGATTCTTAATTCTTTTTCAGAAGATGAGTTATAGATAAGAAAATCAGAACGCTGTCTGAGTGCTTGAAAACTTTTTTGCTGTTTGTCAATTTCTAAAACAGCTTTACGAGAAAATCCCCGATTAAGCATTCGTTCTATTCGTAATTTTTTATTTGCATGAACCAAAACCACGGCATCCATTTTATTGTCTAAATTCCAATCAAGCAGTAAGGCGGCATCAATTATTACATTTTTATTTCTATCTCTGTGTTTTTTTACTTGAGAAAACAGCTCATCTAAAAGATACGGATGTACTATTTTATTAAGTGTCTTAGTTGTTCTTTTGTTTTTAAATGCTTTTTCTCGCAGAACTTCTCTTCTTAATATCGTTTTATTGATCAGTATATCTTTGCCAAATTCTTTTGCAAGTTTTTTGAGAACAGCCGGATTATGGGTTACAACAGCTTTACCTATTTTATCAGCATCTACAATAGCCCAATGAAATGATTGAAAAATCTTTGTAACAGTAGATTTACCAACGCCGATTTTTCCGGTTATACCAACAACTAAATTTTTCTTTCTGTTTTTCTTCATCATATTACCTGTAATTATATTCTTTTGAAAAACAATACTTGTATAGAAAATGGGTTAAATATTTCATTGAAAAACTTATTATCTTTTAATCCGATAGGCGAAGCAGACGGGTCAATATTTTTGGTCGGAGTGAAATTCACACTATTAAATGTTTGCCCTACGGCAATATCCAAAAAAAACAACTTGTGTATTTCAACATTAATACCAAGAGAAAGATTGACACCAATCCGATGCTCCCAAATTGTGCTGTGAGGAGTATAATAATAATCATACTCAAATCCATTTTCATGATATAAAAGAAAAGAGCTTTGCATAAGATTCCAGCGAAATCCGGTTTCCAATTTTAAATTTCTATATCTGATTGTTTCCCAATTATCGGATTTGAATTCATTGGATGAACTATATCCTATACCAAATTTTGTAGATATTTTATTACTAAAATGATAATAAAGTTTTGCATGGTACATAGGTGAATACTTGATAAGATTTGCTTCATCAGTTCGTTTTGAAATTCCAAGTGCAAGTTGAAAAAACGGAGAAAATTTTGTTAGTAAACTATCTTCAATTTCTATCGCAGTAGTTGTATCCGGGTGAGTAGCTTTAATTTCAATAGCAGGCACTGTAGATGCCAAAGAAATTAAAAGCAGAATTAGAATAAACTTGAGAGTCAACTTATTTTGCTTCAAGCCAATTATCACCTGTCCCGATGTCAGCAACCAAAGGAACTTCAAAGTCAGTCACTTTTTCCATACCTTCTCTGACAATCTTTTCAACTTCTTTCTGTTCGGGTTTGAACACGTCAAAAACCAATTCATCATGCACCTGCAATACCATCTTTGATTTCATTCCGTTCATTTTATTATAAATGCGAATCATGGCAAGTTTTATAATATCGGCGGCGGTACCCTGAATTGGTGTATTTATTGCAATCCGTTCAGCAAATTGTCTTTGAGCATAATTTGAGCTGTTTATCTCAGGAAGGTATCGTCGTCTATTATAATGAGTTATAACATATCCTTTTTGACGGGCAAATTCTTTCATGGTAATCATATAGTCACTGATACCCGGATATCTATTAAAATATGTTTCAATAAATTCTTTAGATTCATCAACCGTCATGCCGGATTGCTGTGACAATCCAAAAGCAGAGACACCATAAATAATAGCAAAATTTGCTGTTTTGGCGGCTCGACGCATATCATCGGTAACATCATCTAAAGCGACACCGTATACCTCTGCTGCCGTGCGTTTATGAATATCTTCTTTGTTTTTAAACGCTTTGAGCAGAGTTTTATCATTGGCATAATGTGCAAGTATCCGCAATTCTATTTGAGAATAATCGGCAACTAAAAGCGTGTAATTTTTATCTCTCGGAATAAATGCTTTGCGAATCTGCCGTCCTTCTTCGGTACGAATAGGGATATTCTGTAAATTTGGGTCAGTTGAAGATAACCTGCCGGTTACGGCAACTGTTTGATTAAACGATGAATGCACACGATTGGTGTCTTTACGAACAAGTTTTGGAATCGCATCAACATAAGTAGATTTTAATTTTGAAAACTGACGATACTCAAGCATCAATTTTGGGAAATCATGTATCTTAGCAAGTTCTTCTAATACTTTTACATCAGTTGAAAAACCTGTTTTTTTTGCTGTTTTTCCTTTAGTGGGTAGATTTAATTTATCAAAAAGTATATGAGAAAGCTGCTGTGTAGATTTTATGTTAAACTCTCCCCCTGCTATTTTGTAAATTTCAGAAGTTAAGTTATTGAGTTTTATTTCCATTTCTGCTGATAATTTATTTAGATAGGCAACATCAACATTGATTCCGGTCTCTTCAATATTTGTTAGAATTTCAACAAGTGGAAGTTCAATGTTATAATAAAGATTATCCATATCAAGCTCTTCAATTATAGGAGCAAGTACACCTCGCAGTTGATAGGTGTAATCGGAATCTTCAACAGCATAAAATGTTGCTTTATCAATAGGCACAATATCAAATGTTTTTTGATTTTTACCGCTGCCTATAAGGTCAGATATCGGCTGCATTTGGTAATCAAAATATTTTAAAGCAAGCATCGAAAGTGAATTCTCACGTGCTGATGGATTGATAAGATAACCGGCAATCATTGTATCAAAACTAACCGGTTTTATCTCTATACCATAACGATGAAAAACCTTTAAGTCGTATTTAATATTTTGACCAAACTTTTGAACATTTTTATTTAGGAATAAATATTTGAGAATTTCAAGTGTTTCTTCAAGAGGGAGATTTCTATCTGTTTCATCAAGATGTGCTACCGGAATATAATAGCCTGCATTGGCTTTTTCAGAGATTGAAATTCCTACAAGTTTGGCATCTAATGCATTCACAGAGGTTGTCTCGGTATCTATTGCTATTTCTTTTACTTTTAAAAGTTTGTTGACAATTTTTTTAAGCTCTTCTAAAGAGGAAACTGTCTTGTAATCTTTGGTAATCTTTTTTTCCTTAACTTCAACATCCTGTGCTAATTCCGAACTTCCCAGAACATCTTTGAGAATTCTTCCAAACTCAAGTTCCATAAACAGTTCTTTTGAAAGTTCGTAATTAAATTCTCTTCGTTTTAAATCATCCAAACAATATTTTACAGGAACTTCTTTATCAATTGTAACTAATTCTTTAGAAAGTTTAGCAAGTTCAATATTTTCAGCAATTTTTTTTCTGGCACCTTTGGCTTTAATCTGTTCATAATTCTCTAATATTTTTTCCAAGTTGCCAAACTGTTCTAAAAGTATATCAGCAGTTTTAGGACCTATACCCGGCACACCCGGAACATTATCGGAAGCATCACCCATGAGAGCAAGTTTATCAATTACAAGTTCAGGATAGACCCCAAATTTTTCTTTTACTCCTTCTCTGTCATAGAGTATCGGTTCGCCGGTAGCACTTTTGGGATTATATATTTTAATTTGTTCGTTCACCAATTGGAAAAAATCTTTATCACCGGTCACACACCAAACTTCCATCCCCTGCTTGGCGGCATCATGTGCAATTGTTCCGATAACATCATCGGCTTCATACCCTTCCATTTCAAGTGAAATAATATTAAGTGCATCGACAGATTCTCTGATTCTTGGAAGCTGTGCAACAAGTTCATCGGGCATTTTGGCACGGGTCGATTTATATTCACTATACATTTTATGTCTGAAAGTAGGGGCTTTGGTATCAAATATAACGGCAATATAATCAGGATTTTCTTTTTGGATTAATTTCAAAATTGAATTCACAAAACCAAATGTCGCCGAGGTATCCTCACCTTTTGAATTAATAAGGGGATTGCGAATAAAAGCAAAGTATGCCCGATAGAACATTGCCGAACCATCAATAAGATATAGTGATTTATTCTTCATTGTCTATATAATTTTCTTTCTTTAATATATTTCAACACATCGGAATGTAAAATTGTTTTAAGTCTTTCAAATTCATTTTGCTTAAGCATTCTTTTTATCTCTGTTGAGGATATGTCAATTTCGCTTGTTTCAATATACTCAACTGAATCGGAAAAGTCATTTTCTATTAAATTCATATCAAACGGCGGTCTTTTACCGGCAACTATTTTTATTTCATCTATAATCTCAGATGCTCTATGCCATAAAGGTATTTGGGAAATATTATCAGCACCAATAATAAGATCGGAAG
>CALCCW010000317.1:0-17827 GCA_937900185.1 uncultured candidate division Zixibacteria bacterium
TGATGAACTTGACGATAGAGTATGTTTTTATTTTTTTATTTTTTTGTTTAGTCTTTTTTTTTTTTTTTCTTTTTATATTTTTTTTTTTTTTTCAAGCAGAAGACGGCATACGAGATATATCAGTGTGACTGGAGTTCAGACGTGTGCTCTTCCGATCTAGAGAAACAGCAGTTTCTGCCTATAGCAATGATAAAGGCATACCTCCTCTATATAATGAAAAAATTATTTTAATTGTAGATAAATGTAATAAAGCATTGCAAGATGTTATTTAATTCTTTTGCGTCTATGAATAAAAAAACACAGCCGAATCAAGAATTCTGGGCAAGTAGACTCCAAGGCTTTTATTATAATTGTATCATTAGTTTTCTGCCATTATAACAGTAATTTAGCTCATTTTTTTCAACTATATTTTATCAAAATTTCTCGAAATTAGCTTTGAGTTCTAAAAATTCTCAAAAAAAAGACAAAATCTTACTTTTTTTCAAAAAATATTCATAAAAACTAAACCTTTTACCTTGACAACCGTTACAATAATTGTTACTTACATACGCACTGCCACCATAGATGACAAAATGGCAGAAGTAGATAAAACCTGTATTATTGGTGCTTAGAATGGCTTTTGAAAACTTATCTGAACGTGAAAAGATGATTCTGTCGAATCTGATAAATTTTTATATTTCGTCTGCCGATGCGGATCCGGTCGGGTCGAGAGTTATTGCAAATAAGTTCGATATGGGTATTTCACCGGCGACTATCAGGAATACTTTGCAGGATTTGGAAGAACTCGGATTAGTTCAACAGCCTCATACGTCGGCGGGTAGAATACCTACTGATATAGGCTACCGTTTTTATGTAGATTATTTGCTGAAACCGGAAGAACTGACAGAGGTTGAAAAAGAGCATATTAAAAATACTTTATTGCAGCAGGGAAGAGGTATAAATGAAATCCTCGGACAAACCTGCAAAGTTCTTTCCTCAATTTCAAATCAGTTAGGTGTTTCTATTGCTCCGCAGTTTCGTTCAGGTATTTTAAAACGGATGAACCTCATCCCGGTCACATCAGAACGGGTTATGATTGTCATCGTTCTGAAATCCGGTTTGGCACGCTCTATGGTTATCGAAGTGGAAGTATCATTTAATGAAAGAGAACTGCAGGAGGTTGAGGTACTTCTCAACGAACGACTCGGAGGACTTACGCTTGGCGAAATCAGCGAAACAATTTCAAAACGTTTGGCAGATGTTAGTGGAAACGGCAAATTGGTAAAGCTTTTTGTTGATTCAAATGATAAAATTTGGACAGAATCAAAAGCGAATGATATTTTTGTGTCAGGTGCTGAAAATTTAGTTGTAAAACCTGAATTTTCTGACCTGCTTCGAGTATCTGATTTGATGAAACTTCTTGAGGACGGTTCAGTTTTATCGGAATTTATCGCTAATGCCGAAGAGGAAGGATTGCTTATTACTATCGGTGCTGAAAATAAATTTAAAGAAGTTATGAACTGTTCGATGGTTACATCAAAATATAAAGTTGGAAAAGTGACCGGTACGATTGGAATAGTAGGACCAACAAGAATGGCATACAGTAAACTTTTGTCAGTTGTTGACTATACCGCCCGTACAATCACAGATATGCTTTCAGGGTTTAAACAATAAGAAGGAACAATATAGTGTCAAAAAATAAAGGAAAAGAAACTCTCGCAACAGAGAATCAAAAAGAAAAAGATGATGCCAAGGTTGAAGTAGAAGTTTCATCAGAAAAATCTGCTGAAGCTACGGCTGAAACAAAAGAAGAAGTTGTTGTCGATGAGTTGTCAGAAGAAGAGAAACTGAGAAATCGGGTTGCTGAACTTGAGGATAAAATTGCCCGCAAGTCAGCAGAATTTGAAAATTATAAAAAAAGAACTGCCCGACAATATGATGATATGATAAAATTTGCCAATGAAAAAACTATCGGCGATATTTTAGATGTTGTCAGTGATTTTGACAGAGCCATATCTCATGAAGATAACAATGTTACTTTGGAGTCATTTAAAGAAGGTATTAAAATGATTCATAATAAATTACATGCAATCATTGATAAGTATGATGTCAAGCCAATTGAAGCAATCGGCAAACAGTTTGACCCCAATTTACATGAAGCCCTGATGCATGTTGAATCAGATGAATTTGATGAGGGTATAGTCGCTTTTGAAATGAACAAGGGATACACCATGGGCGGTAAAGTAATCCGTCACAGCCGTGTAGGTGTGGCAAAACCAAAAGAACAAAAAATGGACGATGAACAAGAAAATAAGATAGAAGAAAAAAACGAAGATAATAATGAATAATTGGCACAAAAACAATAATATATATAATATAAAGGAATTTTATTATGAGTAAAATTATAGGTATCGACTTAGGCACGACAAACTCGTGTGTATCGGTTTTAGAAGGTCAAGAACCGGTCGTAATTCCAAATTTAGAAGGTGCCAGAACGACACCTTCAGTAGTTGGTTTTACAAAATCAGGAGAACGTTTAGTAGGGGCAGCAGCCAAAAGACAAGCTGTTACAAACCCTGAAAACACAATTTTTTCTGTGAAACGTTTTATGGGACGTATGCACAATGAAGTAAGCTCCGAAGAGAAAACTGTTCCATACAAAATAACAGAAAACGAAAAAGGTGCTGTTATTATTGAAGCTGCCGGTCAAAAATATACACCGCCTGAAATTTCAGCGATGATTTTACAATCTTTAAAATCAGCGGCTGAAAGCTATCTCGGTGAAACTGTTACGCAGGCTGTTATAACAGTCCCTGCATATTTTAATGACTCCCAGCGTCAGGCAACAAAAGATGCCGGTAAAATTGCAGGTTTAGAAGTCTTACGTATTATTAATGAACCTACGGCGGCATCACTTGCCTACGGTTTACAAAAAGATTTTTCTCAAAAAATTGCTGTCTATGATTTAGGCGGCGGTACTTTTGATGTTTCTATCTTAGAAATTGGTGATGGTGTTTTTGAGGTTCGTTCTACCAACGGTGATACTCACTTAGGTGGTGATGATTTTGATGAAGCTATTATCAATTGGATGGCGGAAGAATTCTTGAAATCAAACGGTATTGATTTACGAAAAGACAACATGGCTTTGCAGCGTCTAAAAGAAGCTGCCGAAAAAGCTAAAATTGAACTGTCTTCCACTATGCAGACAAATATCAATCTTCCGTTTGTTACAGCCGACTCTTCAGGTCCAAAACATCTCGACCTTACTCTTTCACGTGCGAAATTTGAGCAATTAACAGATGCTCTTATTCAAAGAACGGTTGAGCCTTGTAAAGCTGCAATTCGTGATGCGAAACTGTCTTTATCTGAAATAGATGAAATTGTGTTAGTTGGTGGTATGACCCGTATGCCGAAAGTTATCGAAATTGTAAAAGGTCTCTTTGGAAAAGAACCTCACAAAGGTGTGAACCCTGATGAAGTTGTTGCTATTGGTGCCGCAGTTCAGGCGGGTGTTCTTTCGGGCGATATGAAAGATATCGTGCTTCTCGATGTTACTCCGCTCTCTTTGGGTATCGAAACATTAGGTGGTGTTATGACAACTCTTATAGAGCGTAATACAACTATTCCAACCCAAAAATCACAAATTTTCTCGACTGCTGAAGATAATCAACCGGCTGTTTCTATTCATGTTTTACAGGGTGAACGTAAAATGGCTATTGATAACAGAACACTTGGAAAATTTGATTTAACCGATATTCCACCTGCACCAAGAGGAATGCCTCAAATTGAAGTTACATTTGATATTGATGCTAACGGTATTGTGCATGTTTCTGCCAAAGATAAAGCTACTAATAAAGAACAATCAATTCGTATTGAAGTTTCTTCAGGACTTTCAGAAGCTGAAATTGATGGTATGGTAAAAGATGCCGAGAAACATGCTGATGATGATAAACAAAAAGCTGATATCATTCAAGCACGTAACGAAGCTGACCAGTTGATTTATGCCACTGAAAAAACTTTAAAAGAGCAAGGTGACAAAATAGATGTTGGAGAAAAAACAAAAGTTGAAGAAGCTATTGTGAAACTCAAAGGAGTTATCTCAGGAGAATCTTTAGAAGCTATCAACACAGCCAAAGAAGATTTAATGAAAGCATCTCATAAAATTGCTGAGGAGATGTACAAAAAAGCACAGGAAGAACAAGCAGCAGCAGGTCAAGCTGAACCGAATGTCAACCAAGGTGCAGAACAACCTCAGACTGATGCTCAAGATAATTCCCAACCGGGCGATGGTGCTGTTGATGCTGACTTTGAAGTTGTTGATGAAGATAATAAATAAATAGCCTATGTCAAAAAGAGACTACTACGAAATTCTTGGTGTTGACAAGGGTGCCGATGAAGCAGCAATAAAATCTGCATATCGTAAAAAGGCTATGAAATACCACCCTGACCGCAACCCCGGAGACCATACTGCTGAGGATAAGTTTAAAGAAGCAACCGAAGCGTATGAGGTTCTTAAAGACCAGCAAAAAAGACAGATGTATGACCAGTATGGTCATGCAGGTCTTGGTCAAGGTGGAGCAGGCGGTTTTGGCGGTGGACAAGGATTTGAGGGCTTCGATTTAAGCGATGCCCTCAGAGCATTTATGCGTGACTTCGGAGGAAGCGGTGGCGGAGGCGGAGGCTCTGTTTTTGAAGAGATGTTCGGAATGGGCGGCGGTAGAACTCGTCAACGTCGCAATCGAGGCGAAGATTTACGTATACGTGTCAAACTGACTCTTGAAGAAATTGCCAAAGGTGTTGAAAAGAAAGTCAAGGTAAACAGATTAGTTGCCTGTAATACATGCGGAGGTTCGGGCGTTGCTGCCGGATCTTCTAAAAAAACATGTCCGCAATGTAAAGGGCATGGACAAGTCCGCACTCTTTCCAAAACATTTTTGGGTACTGTCCAGCAAGTCACTACTTGTAACTCCTGTCGAGGTACCGGTGAGATAATTGCCGATGCGTGTAAAACATGTCGGGGCGAAGGACGGGTGCATGGTTCTTCTGAAGTAAGTATTCATATCCCTGCAGGTGTCTCTGCCGGTAATTATATGACAATTGACGGAATGGGGAACGCAGCTCCAAATGGAGGAGAAAGTGGTGATTTGATTGCTATCTTTGAAGAAGTTGAACATGAGCATTTTGAAAGACACGGCGATAATATTATCTGCAATTTACCTATCTCATTTATAACAGCTGCCATGGGTGGTACTGTCAATGTGCCTATTTTGGGTGGTATGGCAAAGCTTAAAATCCCTGCCGGTTCACAACCCGGCAAAACTCTAAAAATGCGAGGTAAGGGAATTCCCCATTTGCACCATCATGGTCATGGCGACCAGTTAGTTCGTTTGGTTGTGTGGGTGCCTACGAAACTATCATCCGAAGATAAAGTAATGCTGAAAAAATTAGAACAGTCAGAATCTTTTGTGCCGCCTAAAGCAAACAAATCTTTTTTTGATAAACTTCGTGACTCTTTAGGGGTGTAACCGGAGTATGCCAAATCAAGAATTCGTAGAAGTATCAGTTGTGTTACCGTATCAATTTGTTGATGCGGTTTCTGACTTTATATCTGAAAATATATCAGCGGGATTAGTCTTTGAAGAGATTAATAATAATACTGTTATTAAATTTTATGTCCCTGAAAATGTCAACGATAATTATGCTGAGAAGCTAAATTATTATTTCAAATCTTTGATGGAACTGCATGATGATTTTAATCATCTCCCCGAGATGAAAGAACGAATTGTTGAGAATGTCGAATGGGAAGAAGCCTATAAAGAATCTGTAAAAGCAGTATTGATTGCAGAAGATATTTCCGTGCGTCCTCCTTGGGATGAAAAACCGTCTGAGGCAGTGTATGATATAGTGATCGAACCAAAAATGGCATTTGGAACAGGTTCACATGAAACCACCAGAAGTTGTTTAGAAATTATCCGTCATACTTTTAAACCGAATATGACATTTCTTGATATGGGATGCGGTTCCGGTATTCTGTCTATTTTAGCTGACCAATTAAAAGCGAAATCAATTAAGGCGATTGATTACGATGAAATCTCAGTTGAAAATACTATTGAGAATTTTACTCTTAATAATGTAACGACACCTTATGAGACCGGTCATGGTTCTATTGAATTATGTGAACATGATACTCCTTATGATTTTGTCTGTGCCAATATGATTAAAAAAGCTATTCTCTCAATGCTTGATAAATTATGCCTTCTTATAAAACCTGGAGGAATTTTACTTCTCTCCGGTCTTTTAGAGGAAGATGTAGAAGAGGTCGAAGAAATCCTATTTCGATGCAATATGCATGAGTTTGAAATAATCGAAGATAACGAATGGCGTTCAATTCTTGTGCGGAAAAGTTCAGAATGAATCCTCCAATTTTTCATGTTGAACCTCATACCGTTGTAGATGACAGCTTAGAATTAAACAAAACAGAAAGCCATCACGCTCTTTCGGTCATGCGGTTATCTCTTGGAAATATCGTAATAGCTGTAGACGGGCTCGGAACAGCTTATAGGGGAGAGATTGTTCTTGCGAAAAAGAACAAGTCGGTTCTAATTAGGATTCATTCATCTGTTCGTAATTTTGGGGAAACCGATACAGTTGTTACTTTAGCAGCCGGACTATCGGCTATTTCAAAATTTGATTCTGTTATAGAAAAAGCTGTTGAGTTAGGAGTCAAAAGAATCATCCCTCTTGTATGTCAAAAGGGTAAAGTAAAAGTCGATGACCCTAAACGTATCAAAACAAAACAGGCGAGATATAAGAAAATTGCCTTGGCAGCGATAAAACAATGTCGAAGGTCATATCTTCCCGAAATTGTGGCACCTACTAATTTTAGAGATTTGATGGTTCAAATTGATGATGAGTCTCTTAACCTGATTTTTCATCCTTCACAAAAATCAAGAAAACTTTCAGAAATTGATTTTAAACAAAATATTAAACGGGTAACCATTATAGTCGGACCCGAATCCGGTTTTTCAGGTGAAGAAATTGAACTATCTCAATCTAAAAATATTATTCCAATATCTTTAGGAGAGAGAATATTACGTACCGAAACAGCCTCACCATCTATTTTAGCTATTATTATGAATTTACTCGGAGAAATATAGATATATAATAAACTGCCGATATAATTAACACGATGGAAAACATAATTCTCACAGCTTTTATTGCATTTATTGGACTTCTGATAGGTTCTTTTTTGAATGTTGTCATATATAGAGTACCACTCAAGATTATGTTTAAAAAGTCTCGTTCTGAATGTCCAAACTGTCATGCTCAACTAAAATGGTATCATAATATTCCGCTTTTGAGTTATCTCTTTTTACGGGGTAAATGCTCATTTTGTAAAGAGAAAATTTCAATTAGGTATCCGTTAGTAGAACTGCTTAATTCTGTTTTTTATGGATTATTCTTTTGGAAATTCTCCTTATCATCTGAATTTTTTGTATTTGCTCTTATAATTTCTGCATTAATTGTTATATTCTTTATAGATTTAGATCATCAGATAATCCCCGATGTTATTACCTTGCCCGGAATTATTGTTGGCTTAGCGGTTTCATTTTTACCTGACGGTATAGGTATTCTGAATGCTTTTATCGGCTTCTTAGTTGGTGGTGGTTCTCTTTATTTAGTTGCTGAATTGGGAGAGTTTCTTTTTAAAAAAGAGTCAATGGGCGGGGGAGATATAAAAATGGCGGCAATGCTCGGTGCTTTTTTAGGATGGCAGAAAGTTCTGTTGATATTTATTCTTTCTTCAGTTGTCGGTTTGGTGGTTTCAATAGCAGTTATGACTGTGTCTGAAAAGCTGAGAAAAGAGCGTATTATTCCCTTTGGACCTTTTATCGCAATTGCCGCTGTCATAGCAATCAGCTATGGTGATCAAATAATAAACTTTTATCTACAAAATTTCTTATATAACAACTGATTCCCTCATTTAGAAATATTTTAAACCGATAGACATACTATAAAGTTATGTATAAAAAGAAAAAAAAATATGAATTAGAAGTTCATTTTGGACTCTTAGTGCTGGTTATTATTATGCTCTGTTTGAACATTGTTTCAAACTATGTAATTTATAATGCCAAAAATATCTTCAAAGATGATATAAACAGTGATTTGTACAAATCATCTCTGATACTGAGTCGATACATTCAAAATAATCAAGTAACCTCAATTTCTGAAGCTGATGAAAAACAGTTTTTATATAAGTACAAGCTCGATGATATTGTTCTGCTCCCATCAATGCCAAAAGAATATAGTAAAGAAGCAAAACTTCGATGGCTAAACAGCATATTGTTTCATGTCCCTCAAGAAGATATTTTGAAAATATCAGGAATTATATTAACATCGGAATTCTATACTCTTACACGCGGTGAAAATGACCAATACTACTTTGTTGTACCGGTCTCGATGGGCAGAAACAACAACATTCTCATCCTCTCAAAGAAAATTCGCAAGTTAGCATATCTTGATGATGCTTCCGACACGCTTGTTATAATTTCTATGATTACACTGTTTGCTATAATGCTCATTTATTTTCTGCTGTACAGGTTTATTTTATCACCATTTAGGAAGTTAAAAGATAAGGCAAAATCAGCGGGTCGAACAATACCATCTGAGAGCTATGAAGTAAATTCTGTTGTTGATGAATATCAGACCATTATAAAAGAGTTAAAAGAAAAAGAGTCCGAATTAGTTGAACTTCATAAAGAAGCGTCTACACGTGCTGAGTCATTTGAACAGTTTAATGAATATCTGCTTGGCTCTATGCAGGCGGGAATTATTACTATTGATAAATCAGGTACAATATTAACAATTAATAATGCTGCCGAAAAAATTTGTAGTTTGGATTCTTGTATATTTGTAGGAGCTGATTTTAATCAGCTTCCTTTTTTATTTGATAGTCTCAAAGGTAAAATTTATCAAACTCTTACAAATAAGATATTTCATTCGTACGAAGAATATGAATTCAATAATCCTTATCTGAGAATTGGTATAACAATTTCACCGATATGTGACAGCAAAACCCATCAAATTGGTGCTTCAATTTTATTAAATGATATTTCTAAAATAAAAGAACTCCAAAGCGAAATAGAAAAAAACAGACAAATGTCAGCTTTAGGTGAAATGTCTGCCGGATTAGCTCATCAGTTACGAAACTCATTAGGTGCCATTGTCGGGTATAATCAACTTATGAAAAAAAGATTAACTCAGAATGATATTGAAACAACAACTATTGATTCAATGGCACTTGAGCTGCGTGAATCAGAAATGCTCATAAAACGATTTCTCAATTTTACAAAACCGTATGATTACTCTGCTGAAAAAGAGTATATCGTTCCATTTATAGAAGATATAATAGATACGCTGAGTATCAGAAATGATTTTGCCCATATCAAGTTGAACTTTGAAAATAAATTACATCATAACACCCGCATTGATATAGACCAATTATTGTTAAAACAGGCAATGACGAATATTTTGGAGAACAGTAAAAACGCTTATAATAATGAAAATGGTGTGATAGATGTTAAAATATATGATGAAAATAATAACGTAGTAATTACAATTCAGGATTATGGGTGTGGAATTGATAAAGATAAAATAAAAAAAATATTTACTCCTTTTTACTCAACGAGTCCCTCCGGCACAGGTCTTGGTTTACCGCTTGCCCAAAAAGTCATAGCTCTCCATAATGGGCAGCTTTTGGTCGAATCAACTCATGGAGAGGGTACTATTTTTAAAATAATTATTCCTTTAGAAAATCAAACAAGAGAAGAGAATTCTGAAATTTTCCTTTCAAATCCTAAATAAAATCCTTTTGTTCTGACCGAATTTTACTATATTTGAGAGAATTTTAAAGGAGATTATATGTATTCACCATCAGATTTTAGAAAAGGTTTACGTATTTTAGTAGATGACCAGCCTTATTATGTTATAGAATATCAACATTTTAAAATGGGTCGTGGTAAAGCGAATATTCGTACAAAATTAAAACATATCAAAACCGGCGGTGTCGTTGAGAAAGTATTTTCATCAAATGACTCTTTTAAGCCACCGGATATGCAGGATGTTAAAATGCAGTACCTCTATGAAAATACCGGTAATTTTGCCTTTATGGACATACAAACTTTTGAACAGGTTGAAATTGATATTGAGTCTCTTGGTGATGCCAAGTGGTACTTAATCGAAAATGAAGAATATAAAGTTCTCTTTTTAGACGGCGAAGCTCTCTCAGTTGATTTACCTACTTCGGTTGTCTTGGAAGTTGTCGAAACAGAACCGTCGGCTAAAGGTGATACGGTCAGCAATGTTACAAAACCTGCCAAACTAAATACCGGTTTGACTGTTAAAGTTCCTCCTTTTATTAAAGAGGGTGACAAAGTTAAAGTTGATACCAGAACCGGGGAATACCTCGAACGTTATAATAAATAATGTCTGCCATTAATCATATTGTTGGTGTCGATGAATCCGGTAAAGGTGATTTTTTCGGCTCATTGGTTATTGCATCTTTTTTAGCTGACACAAAAGATGAATCCCGTTTAAAAGCTCTAGGGGTGCGGGATGGAAAACTTATTGCCAATAAAAAAATACTTGAGATTGATAATACCTTACGCCAAGACTACCCTCATAAATTAGTAATTTTTGATCCTCAGAAATACAATGCTATGTATAAGAAAATAAAAAATCTCAATATTCTTTTAGCTGAAGGACATGCCGAAGCAATAGATACCATTGCTTGCGAAAATTCTGTTGACCTTGCTATTTCTGATAAATTTGGGAAAGCAGAGCTTATAGAGAACGCATTAAAAAAACGTAAATGTAATATTGTTCTCAAACAGATGGTGCGAGGAGAGTCTGTTATTCAAGTAGCGGCAGCATCTATTTTGGCAAGAGCAGCTTTTTTGCGTGAAATGGACAGGCTCTCTGAAATTGTTCAGTTTGAGCTTCCTCGTGGTGCAGCACCGCAGGTAGACTCTGCCGGTCGTGAGTTAGTCGCCCAGCAGGGAGTTGAAGTTTTAACCAAAGTTGCCAAACTACATTTTAAAAATTATTATCGTATCGTACATCCAACACTGATTTAAAAATATATTGGTAAAAAAAAAGCCCGCCAAAAGCGAGCTTTTTTACTGGAGGTCTCATTTACATGAGATAAGGTTAATAACCATAATTTGATATCTCGCCTACAATATCACCATTTGGATAACTTGAGGCTGTCGCACCAATCACATATCGCACTAAGCCAATTCCCTGAACATACCAATAATAATTCATACGTGAACCATTTGGGGTGGAAAGACGAACTGCTTGGCTGTAAATATTTCCATTATCCAGTTCAAGTGATTCTGTTGCCTCAACTGTAAAATTGAGTGCCGTAGTAGTTGGGAAAGTTTTAGCATTAACATCCGAACCATTAATGGTATCTGTCTGAACACCTGTGATAATATCAGTATAGTCATTTGAATTAATATCGTTAGTCGCCCAGCTTATACCGTTTGACAATGGAAGTTGGAGTATCTTTTCAGGTGCTGCACTTATTGAAGAATAATAATACAAAGCATTTCCGGAAGCATAGAAATATCCTTTGTCTAAACTGTTAGCACTGCTGCCTATCCATTCGACAGCACTAATTCCTTGAAAACTGACAGTCTTACCGGCACGAAATGTAATCTGTTCTGTGCCACCGCTAACGTATGTAACATTGTAGATAATAGTATACCCTTCGCTGAGAGGGAAATATGCTTCCACCGGTTCTACCTGTTCTGCAATGTTAGGATTATCAACGTATGTCACTATAGTATCATCAGTACATCCTATCCATATAAATGCTGTCATACTTAATAGAGTTAATATCATAGTTGTTTTTTTCAGTATAGGCATGCTGCCTCCCTACGTTAGAGTCTCGTTTCATTATTTCTATTTCTTTGTTCAGCAATTGAAAGACCAATTTGCAAATTACTTTTAATTTACTGTGGTATAACTGTTTACGTTTTATTATACCCTTGGTTTACACGTTCCATTTTGATAACAATAGGAATTATTCAATACTGCATAGATTTATTTCAACTATATAGAAATACTAACAATAAGGGGAAAAATGCCGATATATATCTTGATGATAAGGAGTTACTTACGCCGGAGGCTGGTTTGGTTTATACAATAGAATTTATCTCATCTGTATTCTTTTTTGCAGGTCTTATAGTTGTATATAATTTACGTGATATTATTAGCAATGATAACAAAACAAGTTTTCATAACATTACTGCCGGATTGATTACTTTGTCGCTTTGTTCGATTGTGTCTGTATTTGAACAACAGCAATTATTTACTCGTGTCCCGTTTCTAAATATTCCAATATTTTTCCAACTGCTTTACTGGATTGGGATGATTACCGGTTTGACTATGCTGTTAAATGGAGTTAGTAATTGGCTGCCTGTATACCGAAAACATCTGAAATATAATATTAACGAACTTAATAAATCAGAACTTTTCAAACAAATAGAACAACTCATTCGTTTTGAAAATCGTAACCATGTTATCCTGCTTCAGGCTCTTGAGATGATAAACAAACAATATAATTTTACAGAGTCAGGCTGCCATCTTTTTTCTCAACAAGAAAAAAAAATGATATTTTTAGGTGCTGCCGATAAAGAAAATAATACGGAAATAAAATCTCAAAAAATTCACTTTTATAATTCAGCAATTGTTGATTCAATCCAAAATAATAATATTAAACTGGTTTATATCACTGAATCATTTAACTCAATACCGGATTTACTACTCCCGATGGAAGTAAATAATAAATTGTTAGGTGCTTTCAGCTTTTATGCAGAACTACCTATAGATGAACAAAGTGTTACGAGCTTAAAACTTATCATTGATATTTTATCTGATAAATTGTATCGAGATTCAAAAGATATTCAAAATGAATCAAATAAACGTCGAGAAGAGTGGTTAGATAACATTAATGATTCAATAGATAATACAAAAACTCTCAAAGAAAATATCAGCAGAGTAAAACAATTACTACAGTCTGAAATCGGAATAGACTATTTATCTATCTCATATATACATCAAGGCAAGAAGCATAATTTGAAAATCTCTGACAACAATCAGGTGCTGGAAAGTTTAATGGATTCATACTCTGAGCAAAATGAAATAGAACAGTATGTATTAAACACAAATCTTCCGGTTGTTATAAATAACTTGGACATAGAAACAGATTTTATTGTCGATTTAGTTGCCCTGCAAAATGATATGAAATCAATGGCAGCATGCCCTATCAGCAATAGCCATGAACAAGTTGGTGTTATTGTTGTCGGTTCTAAAAAATATCAAAATTTTTCAAAAAATAGTTTACAGTATGTAAGCATACTAAATAACAATCTTGAAAGACTTATAACAAATTCACAATATAAACTTCTTGAAAAATCAGAATCTTTACGTCGTTCCACATTGAATAAGTTACTTTTTGATACTACTACAAATATGAGTTCAGCTCAGTTATATAAAAAAGTATCAGATTTTATAGCAAAAGAATTAAACGCTTCAATGGTACGAATTTCATTGTTTGGACAAGATAAACGATTTTTAACTTCTCAAGTTTTATCTGCTGCAGAAAATTCTCCTTTTACCACCCCTGAAGATGCTACTATGATGCTTTCTTTAATGCCGAACCATCGAAAAGTTTTACAACTGAGAAAAACTATATCTGTTTTGGTAGATGAAACAGCTACTAAAGAATCAAAGATGGAGCAGCGACAGATCTTTGGAAATGACTTATCTCACTATATGGTTACTCCTTTATTTAATGGAAGAATGATATACGGAGTTATTACTGTTGGATATACAAGTGATAAGCGTGTTGTAACTCCTAATGATGTTTTGATAGTAGAAGATGCCGCAGCAATATTGACAATACAGAACAAAATAAATAGACAGGCAATTAAAATAAAAAATATGCAAACACAATTACAGCCTAAAAAAGTTCAAAAAATAAAAGAACACTTTCAGAAACAAAATATAAAATCATCACGACGAATTACAAATCTACGACAGGAAGAGCTGATTGGGAATTGATGGATGAAAATATTATCTGAAAATGAAACAGCTCTTTTAATTGGAGATTTAAGCAAAATCACTTTGCCTGAAGATATAGAACTGTATGTATCAATGGGGATCCCACAGATATTTCAAAGAATCTCACACTCTACTGATGCTGATATAAGAAGAGATTGGCTTTATCTTCCGCTTGATATTTTAGGCACTCTCAAACAAAAAATAATTAATATCCCGGGAGATACTGTAGATTGTATTAATGAGATTGAACCTTTGAGTTGTGAAAACTTTTTCCTGTTTCCGATTTTTGCTGACCAACAGGTTGACATAATTTTAGTAAGTAAAAAGAAAAATTTAGGCTCTTTTAAAGAAGAAATAATTCAATGTCTGCTTAGTACATGTCGAGTGTATAAAGAAAAAAATCAAAAATATGGCGAGAGCCATGATAAGTTTATACAAACTTTAACAGAAAATTCCGATTCAAACATAGGGTTGACAAAAGCAATTTTAAATTTATTGGTGAAAAATATTCCAAGGAGTTGTGCGGGATACTATTCAGATGAGCTGTGTAAATTATCACGCCGCATGATAGTTGGAGATTTAAGTAAGTTTGATCATATCCCTCCATATATTATAGACGAAGAAAAAGATAAATGGGAAAAAGCAGTCAAACAAGATTCAACGTTTATTCCGGCGATCAATCTTTTAAATGAGGTTCAATTTCTTGTTAATCCTCCACTGTTTTTGTTTGTTCACAGAGGTCTAAAATCAAATTGCTCTGAAAATATTATTTCAGTGCTTATCCCGGGAAATACCGACTTATCAGCTGTCTATTTTTTGAAAGCTATTATAAAAATGACCGGTAAATTGTCAGAATCTCAATTTTTAAATTCGGTATCTATAATGGATTATTATAAAAAGTATATGTTAAATACTAATATTTATCTTACGCCATTTATCCTACTTGAAAAAATGTTTACTTTGTTGAATAAACAATTACGAATTACCAGAGTTTTGTTATTTGAAGAAGATAATACTATTGAAATTAGTTTTTCAAAAGATGGTGTGTATAATGCTTTTGAAAAATCATCATTAAAATTGCTTCCTCAAGTAAAAGAAGAATTTACAGAAACAAACATCTTACGAAAAACAAATTCTGAAAATTGTTATGAAAATTATTCGCAGTATTCTCATGCCGATGTACAAACTGAATTTATTTATAAAATAAATATGCCTAATAATTCAGTTCACTATCTTGCTGTCGGAACTTCAAGAAGAATTGAAGTTCTTGAAATGTTTAAACAATTCATTGATGATGCTGTAGAAACATTTGTAAAATGCTGTTCTTGTTTATATATGCAATCTGCTTTAGATGACTCTAAAAGAAAGGAAAAAACTTATAAATCAAGACTTAACTTATCATATAAATTAAGTGTTGGTTATTTTCACCGGCTTTTTTCTAAAATGACAGTGCTGCTTGGAAATATAGAAAATGCCAATAAACACCTTGCAGCTCAAGAACAAAAAGATGATACTGATAAAATATTAAAACATCTTGTTGTTATTGAAAATAATGCTGATTTAGTAGGTGGTTATATCGATGTATTGCATGATTTAACTCATACTGATAATAATTATTATACTAATGAAATTGAAGCTTCTGAAATGCTTAAAAGATTACCAAGAATTTTAGAAGGCTATTTACACTATATAAATATTACGAAAAATGTATCCTTACGGATTGACGTATTAACTCATACAAAACCTTGGTTTTTTGTTCTCGGAAGTGATGTTGATGATATTATTATTCCGGCAATATTGTCAATTGCTGATGCAGCAGTACAAGATGGTACTATTGCTCTTGAAGCACACAAAGAACTGGGTGGTGCGTATATCAAAATTTCTTTACATAATTCTTTAATCAATAGTGCGAATATAATAAAAATAATTGCAAAAGCATTTGATGAGTTTGAATTGCAGAATGTTGATGATGACAATTTCACCTTCGGCGGTACAGTTGTTTCAAATGTCATATCAAATGATTCAACTATTTCTGTAAAAATACAATGTAAGCAAAAATCAGTATCACACACTACTGATATAATACATAGACAAAAAGAGGTAATAGATCGTGTCTGAATCTACAAGATTGATTAAAAGATATTACCATTCTATCAAAAGTATTAACCTCAGAACATTAGTAGATCAGGTGGATAATATCTCTGTTTTGTTGGCAGATTTATTCGATGCGGATTTTTTGGCGGTATATTATAAAAAAGAGGGGAATGAACATTTGATTCCGGTTGGCTATCACAATAATGGAAAACTCATCTCTCCGAATATCCAAATGATTGAAAAAGAATATTGTTCTCATAAAGAGGGAGCAGAACAGCTTGTTGCAGGTTTGCTCTGTCTCAATGAAGTTGAAGTTAAGGATAATTCGAAATATCTTTTTGCTAAAGAAAATAATTTAAAGTATGTATATCAATTTCCGTATTATAAAAATAATGATATTAAAATATTGATATTAGCGTATTGGTATGAACATCCAAAATATGAAGAACAAAATCTTCAAAAAACGATACAGACTATTTTTAACCTTTTGCAAAGTATTTTGAATTCTATTGATGAACACAAAAAAGTTAATGATTATACTATCAGGCTTTCTGACCTTATTTCACTTTTTGAAATTGATATTTCAGAGTATCGGTATGACGAATTAGTCCAAGAATTAGTACTCAGATTAAAAAATATAATCCCAAGCGGTTATTTTGTCTTTTCAGCAGATAAAACGAATAGATGTGAATTTATTGAAGCAATTAATATTGATAAGCCAAGTGACAATTTTATCGCAAAATTTGAAAATGAACTTGAAAATTTCTCGAATGAACTTGATGAGGTTGCAATTCAAAATGGCATTTGGGTCGATTATGCCGGTCAGATTAAATGTAAGTATAATACAATTTTAGTTTCTCCTATTTGTAAAGATAGTAAACGGAAAACATATTTAATCTATGTCTCTGATCAAGTGAATTCGCTTACTGATAACGACAAACAATTATTGTCATTATTTTCACTCTTTTCCTCTTTGATTTTACAAACATCTTTATTAGTTGAATCAGAAAAAAAAGTTAATAAACTTCTGAAAAAATCAAGCTCGCAAATAGCTGATATTGAAACATTAGCAGCATTAACAGACTTAACCTCCGGGGTTGCTCATGAATTCAATAATATGATTGGCGGTATTGTAGGAAGAGTACAGCTGCTGAAATTAAAAGTCCATGACAACGAAGTTCTTGATAAACTGGATAAAATTGAAATGATTGCTCAAGATGGAGCAGAAACAGTTCGCAGAATCCAAGAATTCTCTTCGGGAGCAAAGTATAAAAAAACAAAACAGTTTGATTTAGTTACTCTTATTGAGAAGTTTAAAGAAAACCATAATAGCAAATGGTATAAGGATGCTCAACTCAAAAATGTTACGATACAGCAAAATATAGAGCTGCATACAGCAATTATTGATGGTATCTTTGATGATGTTCTTCTTGCTTTAATTAATGTTGTAGAAAATGCTGTTGAACACGCCAAAGAAAACTCTTCTGTTCTTATTAAACTGTCAGAAGGTTTAAATCATTATGAACTTGAAGTACATAATGTAGGTACAGAAATAAATCAGATGGAATTGAAACGTATTTTCTATCCATTCTTCACCAAAAAAGATACTTATGGTGCCGGTATG
>CALCCW010000318.1:0-10731 GCA_937900185.1 uncultured candidate division Zixibacteria bacterium
CATTATTTCTATTTTTTTTTTTTTAATGATACGGCGACCACCGAGATCTACACTCTTTCCCTACACGACGCTCTTCCGATCTACAGTAAAGACCGATTTCTTCAAAAGTCGGAAAAATAATTTCAAAATTTGCAAACTGGAGTTTATCCTTCCAGTAGAATATCATCCCCCAGCCGATTCCGGCAGATAAAGCTCCCAGAAAAACACCCTCAATAATAAACGGCATTGCCAAAAGAAGTTTTCCTGCCCCTAATAACCTCATTTGATAAAACCCGACCGCCCGCGTTTTTGCTGTTAAGCGCATATTATTGGCAGACGAAACTAACACTGTTAATAATATTAACCCACCCAATAAAAGCCCTATATCAGCAATAATATTTTTTGTCGATTCTGCTTTAGCGAGCCAATTTTTACTATAATATACGTTTGAAACACCCTGCTGACTCATAATACGGTTTTCAATTGCTGATAAATCGGTAGAATTGAGTACATCAGATTGAAATGTTAAAATCAGAGACTGCGGCAGCGGATTACTGCTGTCATACCCGACAAGCAGATCAATCCCTACTAAATCAGCCAACTCTTTTCGAGCGGTTTCTTTTGAGATAAACGTCATAGAACTGACACCATCTATTCTTTTTATTTCATCTTTGATAACTCCGAGTGAAGAATCAGGATACTCCTCTGAAATAAAAACCTCCATCTTTAAATCAGAAAGATAATTTTCATAGAACTTATCTGATGTGTCTGCAGCAACCCAAAAAATATCAAACAGTAAAAATAGTAATGTCATTGATAAAATCGCTGATAACGAAGTTCCCGGATTTTTATATAAATTCCGAAAAAGCTCTTTAAAAACATGCCCAACTCTATTCATGCCAATCCCCCATTTACTAAATGATAGCTGGATGTTTTTGGAAGATTACTTTTAAGTTCTTCAGAAGATACAATTAACATGGATAACCCCGAGACTGCGAGTTTTACCATGTAGTCATAAATCCGTTCATACGTTTTTGCATCCATTCCGGCAAGAGGTTCATCTATTAAGATTAATGGCTGATGGGCGACATTTGCACGTGCAAATTGAACCAAAGTGTTTTCAACTCGTGTCAGTTTAGCCGGATACACCGATGCCTGATTTAACAAAGAAAACTCTGTCAACATCGTCATAAGACGTTCTTTTTGCATTTTTTTTCTTTCACCTGATAAAACCAGCGGGAAAGTGATATTTTCAGCAACTGTATATGTAGGGACTAATGAAAAAAGTCCTCCAATACCGCCAATTTTACGGCGAACCGATTTAATGAGTTTCTTCTGTCGAGGCTTTAACATAGAACCAAACATCTCAACAGACCCGGAATCAGCAAACCGTTTCCCCAATAACAGTTCAATAAGCGTACTTTTCCCTGAACCGGCGGCACCATAAATAATAGCTGATTCTCCCGAAAGAAGTTTGAGGTTCAAATCTTTAAAAACCTCATATCCACGGTCAGTTTTCAAATATACATTTGTAAGTTCAACTATTGTTTTATCTGACATATAAAACCTTGTTTTATTTTAAAATATCTCTTCAATTTGAAAAAATATTAGTTATTTTAAACTTATACCGATAGTAAGTGTAAAAAGATAAAACGGAAAAGACAATTTTAAAATTATGAAGAAAAACATTATCTTAGTCTGCTGTATACTTATTACGGCAACATGTTCGATTCAAGCCCAAAACTGGAATGCTGTAGAGTTCCCAAATTCTGAAAATATTAATGGGGCTTCATTTGTAAATGAAGATACCGCCTTTTTTGTTACTCATAAAGGTAAATTAATCCGCACTTTTGACAGATTAAAGAGTTTTGACACATTTAACCCTGCTCCCGGAATTTCTTTAGAAGATGTTTATTTTCTGAATTCCGATATTGGTTTTATTTGCGGTTCCAAAGGAACCTTTATGAAAACCACCGATGGCGGCTATACCTTTAGTAAAATTCCGGTATCTGACACTGTCCCATGGTTCTTTGATGTTGAAATGTTCGATAATACACACGGCTTGCTTATTGGCATGAGCCGTAGTTCTGTTTCGCCTTTAGGCGGCTTGGTTTTTCGCACTGATGACGGTGGAAAAAACTGGACAAAAGTAAAACCTTTTGGACTCGGCTTAAGTGAAATCGGATATTTTAACAATACTGTCAAAGTACAGTCATTTGGTCGGATGAACAGTTCCACTGATTTTGGAAAAACTTGGAAATCAGATTCTACATTGACAGGAAATCCCGGTCGTGCTTTTTCTTTTTTTAATAATACAGGCATCATCTGCGGATTGAAAGGAATGTGCGGCTATACCAATGATGGTGGAAAAATTTGGCTTCCGGCTCAACAAGACTCACAAACAATGTTTATCGCCGCTCAAATGATAAATGTAAACGATGGATATATCGGTGGAACAAAATCCACTATCTTAAAAACAACAGATGGCGGTCGCAGTTGGAATGAGGAATTAATGGCAAAATCTTTTGATGTGTATGATTTTGTCCTTGTGAAAAATCGGTTATATGCTGTTGGTTCCGATGGCGGAATTATCTGGAAAAAAGTAAAATAATATTTATATAAAATTACATCAAGTAAACGGAACTCTTATGCGGTTCCGTTTTTTTTATAATTTTTGGATAGATTTGCGTAATATTTATCACCCTGAGCGGAATTGAAGTGAGTACAATTAAAAAAAGTTGATACATGCCTCTGCCTTTCTTTAAGGAATAGGCATGCCTATTCCCTACAAAACAATTCTCACGAATCGTCACCCTGAGCGGAGAGACTGTGTCACAATTTAACGTTATGTCAGTTCCTGATTCACGGAAAGTGAATTGTGAACTGATATCTTTTCGTTAGTTCTCAATTCGCTTAGGCGAATTTCCTGACGATTACACACTATAACTTTTAGATTTTAGAAATATGACGGTGTAATTATTGATTTTAGTACTTGTTCATAAGAAATATCAGAAGATGCTTTATCAAGCATGACAAAATAAATATCATCCCCGGCAGAAACTAAAAAAAGTTTATTCCGCTCAACTTCATATACTCCGCATTCACGTGAAAATGTTACCCCGGGGATCAATGTAAAAATTTCAATAAGTTCGGAGATAGACTTAAATACCGATGAAAATGATTTCTTAAAATTATCACTTTCAATTTTATTGACAAATTCGCCGTTAATATTTAAGTGATAAACATATTTGACACCGTCTATTGCTTTAAATTTATCAATTACTGGCAGTTCTTTGTCGGCAGTTTTTTTGGCAATAACAGGATTTTTATATTTTTTATCAGATTGAGGCTGAGGAGCTTCTTCTGACACAATTGGAATAGGCTGACTATCAGATTTTTGTAATAAGCTGGTGGCATCATTCGCTTTAATAATAGACACAACTTCGGCATGTTGTCTTTGTATCCGATTTTCCATAACAGTTTGTTCTTCAAAAGATTCAATCGGTTTATCCAATTTTTTTTCTATTTTATGAAGTACCTGCCCATTTAGAATAATAGTAGTCGTTAAGCGGGCATATGGACGATATGCATATTCGGTCTGTATTTGCAAACCGGCACCATTTTTTTTCACAAGCGATGTTCGACCTGCCGGTATGTATTGTGTCAAATTCATATGTGTATCCATAATCTACTAATTGCTTCCTGTCAATAAAGAAAACATATTTATTTATTAGATTATCGGCATTTTTAGCAGTTAGAATAACCACAACTTGCACAATTGTAACAACCTGACTCAAAACGCATAGAAGATGAACAGCTTGGGCAAATTTCAAAAGATTCAAACTCTGTTGAACCTGAATCAGCAAAATGCTTGTTCAAAATTTGAGCAATTGCATCAGGAATAGAAAAAACTTTGGCACCTCCCGAAAAGACCTGATTGGCACCGCCAATAGATCGAAGCTGTGAAATAATTGTATTGATTGGGATTTGAGAACGCAATGCAAGTGAAATAAGACGACAGATTGCCTCGGTATCTGCCATTGTAGTATAACCGGATTTGCCGATATGAGCAAAAACTTCAAACGGTTTGCCATCTTTGAGATTTATCGTTACATAGAGATTCCCATAACCGGTTCTCATCTTTTCTGTAATCCCATGTAAAATATCAGGTCGTTTTTCTACAACAGGTTCAGATGAGCTCATATCAGATTTTTGAGCAACCGGAGAAAGTACCTGATTTGGTCTGGAATTATCACGATATATTGTCAAACCTTTACATCCCTCTTCATACGCCAACAAAAATGCACGAGCAACATCATCTGTCGTAGCCGATTCAGGAAAATTGATAGTTTTTGATACCGATGAATCACAGTATTTCTGAAATAGTGCCTGCATTTTTATATGTTCTTCTGCTTTGATATCTGCAGAAGTTAAAAAAATCTTTTTCAATGAATCAGGAATCTCGCTGATGACAGTAAGCGACCGTTTAGATGCTATTTCCTGCAGCAACTCATCTGAGTAAAATTTTTGTTCTATGGCACTTTCTTTGAAAAATTTATTAACTTCCATAAGTTTATTGCCGTCCATAACATTTCTTTCAAATGCTATTGAATAATACGGCTCAATTCCCGATGAACAACCTGCTATTATTGAAATTGTACCGGTTGGAGCAATAGTTGTCACCGTAGCATTTCTCATTGAAATGTTTTGATTTTTATACTTAGAGTTCTCCCAATTTGGGAATTTTCCACGGGTTTTGGCAAGTTCCGATGAATGCTTGCGAGCCTCAATCTCAATAAATTCAGCAATCTTTTCAGCAAGGTGCAAAGCTCTTTTGCTATTATACGGGATATGCAGTTGTACTAACATATCTGCCCATCCCATAATCCCTAATCCGATACGACGATTTTTCTTGGTCTGTTTTTCTATCTGCAAAAGCGGATAACAATTTTGATCTATGACATTGTCTAAAAAATGTACAGCAGTCCGTATAACATCACCCAGTTTTTCCCAATCAATTGAATCCGTATAATTTTCAGATTCTGAATTCAAAACAAACTGTGACAAATTGATAGAACCAAGATTGCAGGAATCATACGGCGGAAGCGGTTGTTCGCCGCATGGATTGGTTGCCTCGATTGTTTCTGAAGGTGAGGTGGGGTTCAAGCGGTTCATGCGGTCTATAAAAATAATCCCCGGTTCACCGGTCTGCCACGCATGAGCGACAAGCGTATCAAACAAATCTTGAGCCTGAAGCCAAACTTCTTGGTCATCTTTAACATACACCTCTTGAGTGCGAGGGTCGATAAGTGGAAAATCGGCATTGTTGGCAAGAGCTTCCATGAAACTGTCTGTTATCGCAACTGAAATATTAAAATTCGTAATCTTATTTGTATTTTCTTTACATGAAATAAATTCTAAAATATCAGGATGATCTACCCGTAGAATTCCCATATTGGCACCTCGTCGAGTACCGCCCTGTTTGACTGCTTCAGTTGATGCATCGTAGACCGTCATAAATGAGACCGGACCGGAGGCAATTCCCGATGTAGATGCAACAATAGAATTTCTGGGACGCAGTCGTGAAAATGAAAAACCGGTGCCTCCTCCTGATTTATGAATAATAGCGGCATGCTTGTTTGTCTCAAATATCTCTTCCATAGAATCACCGACCGGAAGAACAAAACAGGCGGAAAGCTGTCCATTGGCACGACCGGCATTCATTAAAGTGGGAGAGTTCGGCAGAAAACAGAGTGATGACATGATATCATAAAATTGCTTTGCTGCGTTTTGAATATCAGTGTCAGACTTTCCGTAATTTTTATCCGCTTGGGCAATAAATTGAGCAACTCTTTTAAATAACTCTTGAGGAGTTTCTATGATATTACTCTGACTGTCCTTGAGTAAATACCGTCGTTTGAGGACCGCCATTGCATTTTCTGTCAGTTCTGTTTGAGTATATTTTGACATAATAATCCTTTTATATCAATCATGCCGAGCTATATTTTGTCATGCTGCCCGCCTAGGCTTGTTGAAAAAGTCCAAAATATGTTTCAAGACCCTTCGACTCCGCTCAGGGTGACTTGAAACACAACAACTTATAATATGTCATGCTGAGCGGAGTCGAAGTATGTTCCGAATTTAGAGGTTTATCAACAAGCCCCTAGGCGGAGTCGAAGTATGCTCTTTATATAATATACTCGGAAAATCATATTTTAGAATCACATATTTTATAATTTTTTCATAGAAATATACAACTTTTTATCGTATAATTTCTGTATGAGCATTCCCGAACCGGCAGTTAAAAGAACAACGTTAATATTCACCGCAGGAGTTCTGTGGGCGTGTATCGGACTATTTTTGTTAGGTCGAGGAATTACAAAACTTCTGCCGTTTAATTCTTTTTCCTATATTTTGACCGGTGGGGGCGCTCTTTTAGGAATTCTCAAAAGTAAATTTGTTTTTAATAAGATTATAGATAAAAATATAGAGCGGATAAAATCTCTATCGCCGAATAAAGAGAAAATTTGTATTTTTGCGTTTCAGGCGAACCAATCGTATATCTTGGTGCTTATTATGATGAGTATTGGCATGCTGTTAAGACATCTTCCGATAAACCCTCTTTATTACGGTACTATTCTTATTTTAATCGGCACCGCATTGTTTACATCAAGCCTGCGATATTTCTCTGCTATACGGGAATTGTAAGTGGGACTACTTCCTCTTTCACAAAAGTATTTTTTACTCTTTTTGATTTTAATAAGTATGGTATCCAAATCAATGTAGCTGCAACTGTGCTTAATATTTCCCGTACAGTTTCTAAATTTGTATCGTTTGCAATTTCAGGAATCATATTGGCAAAGATATAATCACCAACAAGTATGAATAAATTCAAAATATAAAAAATTATCATCAACTTGGGAAATCTGTACGATTTTGTAAAATAAAGAAAAAGTAAATATAGACTAAAAACTATCAAGACACTATTTGTAATTAATTCAGATATTATAAGAGGTCCCCATAAGTAGTGATATGCTTCAGTCCCCGGAGTAGTCAGAATTTCCCAATAATTCTCCAGTAAGATTGGAGCAAAATCGTTAAATAGGCTAAACATTAAATGTAAAGGTGTAATAATCAACGCTAAACAAATTAAAATTAGCCAACCGCCTAAACCTTTAAGCTCTTTATTAATTTCTGTCATACTTTTTTCTTCCTAATCAATCACAAACCCACATACCGTCAGGAATTTCTCCCTGACGGTTCAATACTCTTTTTACTACGAATTTTTAATCATCATTGCGACTTGTTGTGCTTTCAATTGGTTATATTCAAATGCCATTTTTTTGATATTAATTAAATCAATAATCGTTCCAATTCCACAAAATCCGCCTGTTAAAAGATAAAGGATTCCCATCCCGATTTGGTCTAACATAAAACGATGTATCCCGGCTACACCTAAAAACCCTGCCAAAGATACTACTAACAAAGTAGTTGAGTCTTTTCTGCGGGCTCTATAAGAATTTGCAAACATCTGTGCTTGGGAATCATCAAAATCTTTGATAAGACCTTGCACAAAAACCATTTCGTCACCTTCTAATTCGGGTAAAAGCTGCATAATGTTAGCCATTATAATTGTCCTTTTTTTATAGAGTTATAATATGATTTCCTTAAAAGAGATACAGAACGCCCCAACAATACAATTATTGTGATAATTCCCAATGGGTGTGTTTTGAATGAAAGCAGTATATTACCGTGAAAAAAATGTGAAATCGAATGACCAAGCCCATACCCCGGACTTGGTATATCAAACAAAATTGACGGTAGAAAAAGAGTGTAATGTACTTTGCTGTATGGGTCAGAAACAGCTAAAAGCAATAATGCACATATCCAAAAGAGTGCCTCAAAATCTAAATAGCTGAATATTTGATTTATTTTCTTCATCACTTGTAGATACAAATTTCCCAATAATTTTATTTTTAGTAACATTTCAATATATAGACCCTAAATATCCATGTCAAATAAAATTGAAATGAGTTCTAAAGAACACATAGGCACAAAATTATATATTTAACATTATTTCTACCTTATTATTAGGAAATATAAAATGCAAAATTTATATAAAATATCGTTTTGAGAGACCTCTAAAACGTGCTTAATGCTTGGGTATCAATCAAATTAAGTCATATTTTCATTATGGATATTAGTATCGACTAACGTTAATAATTAATAGGGTTTTCCCCATAGCCATATGAAACTTTGTAACATTCTGAGCCGATTCAATAATCGTAAGCCATTATCCCTAATACAGATACATGTTAGCTTCAATTAACAGAGCCTGTTGGTCTTCAAATTGCAATTGGTATAGTAAAAGATTGAACTAAGGAGTACATATGAATAATAAAGGTTTAAGCATTTTAGAAGTTTTGGTAGCAATGATTGTTCTCAGTATTGGCTTGTTAGGAGTAGCTCCCATGGTAGTGATGTCTTCAAAAAGTAATTCAATATCCAGAGATACAACTGTTGCGTCTAAGTTGGCAAGAGAGAAAATAGAGTATTATGAATCTTTAGATTCCTTACCATCGGTTCCTTTTGAATCCTCAGAAAGAGCAGATAATACTTACAATATTAGTGTCAATATCCAAAACAACTCCACCGATGTAAATATACCTATTGGATTATATGAAATAAATGTAACCATAAATTGGCAAGATGCAGCAAATTTATCCAGAAGCACTTCGTATTCAACCTATTTAAGAAAAGGTGCAATTCATGAATACAATTAAGAACAATTCAGGATTTACATTAATTGAGGTATTGATAGCAATTTTAATATCCGGTATTCTAATCTCCGGTGCATTTGGATTTTATTCTACAATGCAGAGCCAAACAACTATTCAAATGGAAATGTCCAATATCCAAAATATTACCCGTGCAAGTCTTGATGATATTTCATCTACATTACGTCAAGCCGGATATAAATTAAATGGACATGACCCATATCTTATAAATGGTGATACTTTGATGGTGTTTTTCAATATATACAATAGCGTTGACACAGTTACCTATTTTATCGCAGGTCAATCAGGCACCGGTGATTATGAACCTCAAGAATCAGAAAATACAACTTATTATCTTATGAAAGGTTGTTCATACGGCACCACATCTATTTATTCTGACAATATAGTTTCTGTAAATTTTGTCAATATTGAAGATAATATTATACGTATTTCTATCACTGCACAAACGGAATATCCTGATGATACATATAATTATAATAACGGCTATAGAACATGGACACTTAGCGAAGATGTCTGTCTCAGAAATATTTAGGAGGATTATATGAACTTGTTTAAAAATAATAGAGGAAGTGCTTTATTAACTGCATTAGCTCTTATGGCAATTATTTCAATTGTTGCAATCTCAGCTGTTGATCAAGCAACAACAGATGTTGAAATTTCATTTAATCAGCATCATGATAAGCAGGCGTTTTATATCGCTGAAGCAGGATTAAACTCTGCTTTGGCAAAAATATCTGAAAATCCATATTGGGATTCCGGATTTGTTGATGTTCCGTATCAAGACGGTTTATTTTCTGTTTTGTATATAGACAGCACTACAGACGCATCATTATTTGATACTGTCATTATCAGATCCTTAGCCACGGTACAAGACTGTCGGGGTGGAGTAGAAACCTGGCTTGTACCGCTACAATTTAATCCTTTTAAATATGCGATGTACGGTGATGAAGTTATTGATATTAGAAATAGCATGACAACCGACTCTTATAATTCTGATTCAGGAACATACGCAGCAACTGTTTTGAGTGAAAATGGCAGTATTGGTTCAAATGGTGATGTCATTGTAAAAAATGGAGCAACCGTTGGAGGAGATGCCATTACATCAGAGGATGGCGGTTTGGATATTAACTCTTTTGCAACTATTACAGGCGACACAACATCAATAGCACCGGTACATGATCTTGAAGTTATTCCTCAATCTGAATATGACTGGGCAGAAGCAAACAGTATCGCATCAACTGGTATTAGTGGGACATATGATTATGATCCGACAACTAAATCTTTTGAAGCAGATGACGGCGATGTTGTATTAGCCAGTGGAGTGTATTATTTTTCTTCCATTATTTTAGATAAAGATGCTGCTATCACTCTTGAACCGGATGCTGAAGTTACTATCTACATAACAGGTGATATTGAAATAAAAAATTCCGGAGATATTAATGTTGACGGCACCCCGTCAGATTTAATTTTTAATTCCCAAGGTGATTTAGTATTAAAAAACAGCGGTACTATTTCTGCCGTCTTCTATTGTCCTGACGGTTCAGCTGACTTAAGAAATTCATCAGATTTTTATGGGTCAATAGTAGCCAACGATATTGTTGCTCATAATAGTGCCGGATTTCACTATGACCGTGAGTTAGAAAAATACAGCCGTACTTCAGATATTTATAAAGAGCAAATTGCTTGGAAAGAAGTTTACTTCTATTAAATACTATGAAAGAACATTTGATTTACTAAAAAAATATTATTCAAAAAGTCCCCTTTATTTATCTAAGGGGATTTTTTTGAAAAAACTTTTTAATAAGCTGTTTTTTTTAGTGGTATAAGATCGGAAGAGCGTCGTGTAGGGAAAGAGTGTAGATCTCGGTGGTCGCCGTATCATTAAAAAAAAAAAAAAAACAAATAAACATAATAACAAAAATAACAAAAAAAACAAAAAAATAAAAAAGAAATA
>CALCCW010000319.1:0-2851 GCA_937900185.1 uncultured candidate division Zixibacteria bacterium
ATTGAGTGCACAGTCAGCGCCAATTAAATATCACAAGTTCTTGGACCGGTTCAATTGTCATGGAACGCTTCGTAATGCTTCGTTCATGTTTTTTTTTTTTTTTAATGATACGGCGACCACCGAGATCTACACTCTTTCCCTACACGACGCTCTTCCGATCTCTTTCGTTATTGGAATACTTCTAGAATTAAGCCAAATTTTAGGGCCTCGAAATGCTGATATTTTAGATTTGGTTAGAGATTTAATAGGAATCAGTTCTTTTCTTGTCTTCTATGCTACTTTTATAGATAAGAAATTAAAATTTGAACACAAATGGACTTTTATCACTAATAAATCGACAAGCATAATTATGATAGTACTTTTTATAATTGGAATATCGCCAATTGCTGTTTGGAGCATTGCTCAAATTCATAGAAATAGTATATTCCCGCAAATTAGTAATTTTGAGTCTATTTGGGATACTATGTATTGGAAAGGAAATAAAACAAACTTTTTGATCGTTCCTAATCCAAAAAACTGGATAAACAATACCAGTAAAAACGTTTTAAAAATAAGCTTCTTACCATTCATCTATCCTACAATTGAGTTTATTGAACCGGTTCCTGATTGGAATGAGTATAAGTATTTCTCATTGGAAATCTATTCCGATCTTAATGAAGAAAAAAGTATTACAATCAGAATTGATGACAAAAGCCATAAAGGTGATTTCAATGACCGATTCAATAAAACCATTAGAGTTGCAAAAGGAGTAAATGTTATTAGAATTCCTCTTTTAGAGATAGAATCAGCTCCATTACACAGAAGAATGGATATTTCTCGAATCAGTTCAATTAGAATCTTCTCGCATAAGGTCGTGGAAGAATTTTCTATCTACATAGACGATATAAAACTTGAATAATACTATTAGAATTTTTAAGTTGAAATTCTAATAATATTAGTTTATTCTCCGATAATGCTATAATAGAACAGTTTATAAAAAAACTTGTTATACTTCAATATATACTTATGATAGTTTTCAATAATAATGTAAGGTAGCTCATGCTTTTTAATTCTTTTACTTTTGCAGTTTTTTTCCCAATCGTTTTTATCTTTTATTGGAAGTTACCACATCGTGGTCAGAACTATTTCCTATTAGCGGCAAGTTATCTGTTTTATGGATTTTGGGATTGGCGGTTTCTTTCATTAATATTTATTTCAACGCTAGTTGATTATATAACCGGAATCAAAATTGACAATGCTAATCAACAAAAAACAGATAAAAATAAAAAAATATGGTTGATAATAAGCCTTTGTACAAACTTAGGTATTTTAGCTTATTTTAAGTATTTTAATTTCTTTATAGATTCATTTTCTGAGATCATCAACTCAGCTGGCTTTGATTCATCAGGTTGGCAACTGCATATTATTCTCCCAGTTGGAATTTCATTTTATACATTTCAAACAATGAGTTACACAATAGATATATATCGTAATAAAATGAAAGCGAATCATCACTTTTTTGACTTTGCTCTTTATGTTTCATTTTTTCCCCAATTAGTAGCTGGACCTATTGAACGAGCAAAAGTACTGATCCCAAGAATATTAAACAAAAGAACTTTTAATAAAAATCAATTTATTGATGGAATTCACCTTATTTTCTGGGGATTATGGAAGAAAGTATTTGTCGCAGATAATCTCTCTCCGATAGTTGATAGAATATTCTCAATGAGTACTCCCTCTGGTTTTGATGTCTTAGTTGGTGCGTATGCATTTGCTATTCAAATTTATTGTGATTTTTCTGGTTATTCAGATATTGCTCGTGGTTGTGCTAAATGTTTAGGCTTTGAATTGATGCTTAATTTCAGACATCCGTATGTGGCGTTAAACCCAAGTGATTTTTGGTTGCGGTGGCATATTAGTTTATCTTCATGGTTGAGGGATTATTTATATATCTCACTTGGAGGTAATAAAAAAGGCAATATCAGAACTTATATAAATTTAATTACGACAATGCTCTTAGGTGGTCTGTGGCATGGTGCTTCTTGGATATTTGTTGTATGGGGAGCTTATCAAGGGATATTGTTGATAGGGCATCGCTTATTTAACCCTATATTTAAAGCGACAGAAAATATTAGTAATCTCTTCCCCCATTCAATTAGACGTTTTGTGAAGATATTTGTCATGTTTCAATTAGTGTGTGGTGGATGGATAATATTCAGAGCTGAATCTATTTCTCAAATCAAAGATATGATTTATGCGATTTTCACCTGGCGAGGTGTATCTGATTTTTCTGTTCTACCGTCGTTATTGCTTTTTATTGGACCACTTTTGATTATAGAAGGTCTACAAGTTGTATTAGATTGTGACGAAGTATATGATAACACAAAGGTTCCTGTATGGATAAAAAGTATTGCGTATTCAATGTTCTTCTATCTTTTAGTCTATCATGGTGCATCAGCCCAAAGTTTTATATACTTTCAATTTTAGGAATAATAATGAGAAAGAAACCCATTTATATGCGACTGTTGAAAATTATAGGTATAGGTTTACTATGTATCTTAACTTTAGAGGTATGTGCTCGAGTTGATGATTGGGCAAAATGGGATGCTGATTTTTTTGAACCATATTCTGCGGATTTATTAAGCACTGTTGATACGAATGGCTTTCATAGTAAGCCAAATGCAAAGTATCAAAAATGGAGTATCAATAGTTTTGGGTTTAGAGGTAAAGGAATAACAAAAGAAAAACCTGAAGATCGGAAGAGCACACGTCTGAACTCCAGTCACACTGATATATCTCGTATGCCGTCTTCTGCTTGAAAAAAAAAAAAAACATAACAAAATAAAAACAAAAAAAAAAAAAGACAACAGAC
>CALCCW010000320.1:0-3344 GCA_937900185.1 uncultured candidate division Zixibacteria bacterium
AGAAGAAGAGGACAGAGCATAATAAAACAGAGAAGACGAAAGACAAAGAAAGAGAAGGAGGGAAGGTCTAAAAAAGAGAAGAAGAGAAAAAGAAAAGAGAAAAAAAAGTTTTTTTTTTTTCAAGCAGAAGACGGCATACGAGATATATCAGTGTGACTGGAGTTCAGACGTGTGCTCTTCCGATCTGTAATTTTTTTATATTCAGCATATCTTCACTTTCCTTAAGTATTGACGTAGGGAAGTGAAAATATATAAAATAATAATCTAAATTGGAAATGAAAAATTATACGTGAGCCAAAATAGAGCTAACTAATTCAGTTAACATGCTTGCCTTGTATGGTTTTGGAAGAAAAAATATGTTTTGTCTTAAGTTTTCAGGCAGATCATTTTTGTCAAAATTATTTCCACTTGAAATAATACTTGGGATATGTGCTGATATTTTTCTTATTTCTGTAAGAATGTCAATTCCATCCATATCATCCAGATGTAAATCAACTATAATAATATCAATAGTTTCTTTTTGCTGTGTAAACAGTTCAATTGCTATTGTACCATTTTCTGCTGTTAAAACAGTGTGAGAATCTCTTTGGAGAATTCTCTCAGCTAGAGACCGAATCATCTCTTCATCATCTATTATAAGTATTTTTGCCATTTTCATCCTAATTTATGTATAATTCTACTTAGCATTATTATCGGACGATTTAAAAAAAAATCGACCAATGAATGAGGTATAGGTATAAATATCAACAACAGCTTGTTGACTTTTCATATTTTTCACGTAATATTAAAAATTACTGTTTTTGAGTGCGTAAAGATTGATTTTCTGCAAAAATCAGACAAATTTATGAATTTTCAACCTATGAGATTATACCATAAAAAAATGAAATTATGCATAGTACAAAAAAATATTAATGACACAAATTATGTTGAGATTTTAGATGATCTCAAAGAAATAGGCACAGATATTGTCTTGTTTGGTGAATTAGCTACCACCGGTTGTTTATATAATGGGGCTGGAAACCGAGAAATTGATTCTGTTCAGACACTTTTTGAGATTTTTCAAGACTATCCATTTGCGGTAATGATAGGATTACCTCGGGTTGAAAATGGGAAAATCTATAATTCATATATCAATTTTGAAAAACCGGGTTATCAGATTTATGATAAAATAAATTTATTTGAACCGATGAATGAGACAGACTATTATACTCGGGGGGATAATCCGGTTCTTTTTGATATTGGGTCTCAAAAATTTGGCGTATCAATATGCTATGATATAAGATTTCCGAAACTGTATGACAGGTTAAAAGAAACGGGAGCAGATATTATAGTTATTCCGGCAGCATTTCCACGAGCAAGAATATCTGCTTGGAAATCTCTCTTAGTCGAAAGGGCAGTGCAAACCAATTTACCTATTATTGGGATTAATGCTGTTGGAGATGACGGGACCAATGAGTTCGGTGGTTCTTCAATGGTGATTGCTCCCGATGGTTCTATTATTGCCCAAGCTGATGAGATAAACGAAACTATTATAGAGGTAGAGTTATGAACAATCAATTACGAGATGTAATCTTTTTAAGAATTGTATTTGTTTGGGGCGGTGGTATTTACGGTATAAAATGATAACTTTTTTTTTCTTTTTTAAAATTAGGCTTGACGGTATGTATATTTTACTATATCATCAAAGACTTGGCTTTATTTTTTCGGGCCCTTAGCTCAGTTGGTTAGAGCAGCTGACTCATAATCAGCGGGTCGCAGGTTCGAGTCCTGCAGGGCCCATTTTAGTTACCCGGCTGGATATTCGGGGAACAAAGCCGAAACTATTAAAAACGGTGTTTTTGAAAGGTTACAAATTTAAAGTAGTGTTACTCTGTAATAATATGATAGTGATATATAAGAAAATTATTTTGCGAGACAAAAAAAAACCGCTCTTTGGCATGGCACACCAAATGAGGAGAAAATATTAAAACGCATTCATCTGTTAAGCAGGTTGGATGCGTTTTTTTGTATATGAAAAAATTATTTTATACATACCTGCATGGAGGCATATAATGCAGCAAGATTTATCAAATTTACTTAAGTTGCAGGAAATTGATTACTTCCTTGGCGAATTAGAACGTTCAAAAGAGTATCTACCGGACATGATGGAAAATCTTAAACGTGAACTTGCCGAATCTCAACTTAGGTATGAAACAGCACTGTCTGATTTGGAAGATGCCAAACTCAAACAAAAAAATTTAGAACTTGAAGTAAAGACTAAAGAAACAGATTTGCAAAAATATCAACAACAAATGATGTCAATTAAAACAAACAAAGAATATGATGCTTTGGTTGCTGAAATTGATACAATTAAAACTTCTGTCTCTTCAATGGAAACTGAACTTCTTGAAACAATTGATTTAATTGGAACGCTTGAAACCAATATTGAAGAATTCAAAGAAAAGCTGACTCAGACCAAAGATAACAATGGAAAACAATTAGCAATTTTACAAGAGAAAATCGACACTATCGGTGACAAAGTAAGTGCTAAAAATGGTGAACGAAATTTGGTGACAACCGAAATTTCCCGACAAGTTTTTTCGATTTATGATAGAGTGAGAAAAGGAAAAGGCGGTTCTGCAATTGTACCGGTGAAAAACCGTGCTTGCGGAGCATGTTTTAAAGCTCTCACACCCAAAAAAATCCAAGAAATTAGAAAATCAGTTAAAATTTTAACCTGTGATAATTGCGGCAGGTTATTATATTGGGATGCTGATATTTCAGCATAATTTTACAAACTCAGGTAGTTAATTGAAATGACAAAAAAAATACTCGATGATGTAGCCTTAACTTTTGATGATGTCTTAATGGTACCGGCGTATTCCAGTGTACTTCCAAAAGATATTGATATTACTACGACAATTGCAAAAGATTTCAATCTGAATATCCCAATAGTTTCTTCTGCGATGGATACTGTCACAGAGGCTCGGTTAGCAATTGCATTGGCACGTCAGGGCGGGGTAGGTATTGTCCATAAAAATCTTTCACCTGAAATTCAAGCCGGAGAAATTGATAAAGTAAAACGGTCAGAATCAGGAATGATTGTAGACCCGATTACAATGACTCCACATAAAACGATTGGGGATGCGTTAGAAGTTATGAAACGGTTTTCAATCTCGGGTATTCCAATTACCGAAGATGGAAAACTTGTCGGAATTCTTACGAACCGTGATCTTAGGTTCCATAAAGAGAGCAATCGACTTATCCCATACATTATGACTACTAAAACTTTAATAACGGTAAAAGAAGGAACAAATTTAAGTACTGCAAAAGAATCACTGCATAAACAACGGAATGAAAAACTT
>CALCCW010000321.1:0-4420 GCA_937900185.1 uncultured candidate division Zixibacteria bacterium
TACATTCGCTGCTGTAGCTGCGTATGCGCATGATTTATGCGCAGTTCAAGTGTGTCTCCATCGTATTGCTTTTCGTTGTTTTCGAGGTAGCCATCGCTTATCTACCTGTGTGCAGTAGGTGTAACTCGTGTTTTGTTTTTTTTTTTTTTTAATGATACGGCGACCACCGAGATCTACACTCTTTCCCTACACGACGCTCTTCCGATCTCGTCCGTGTTCCATTTCAGATAGAAGTTTATTGTAGAGAATATTTGGAACTCCCGACTGACTGATAACCTCAGCAATTTTTATTATTATCTGGCTGTTTTCTTCTGCCAGTTCACGTAATAAAATTTTTCTGAAATATGGGCTGGTACTGAAAATCTGGATATAAGTTCCGACTACACCGCCGATTATCTCTTCAATTGTTTTTTCATAAGAAACTCGTTGCTTAAGAATCGTGGCAATCCGACTAAAATGATCTGTAATTGACGCATAATACAGATTTTCTTTTGAGTTGAAGTGATAGTAAATCATTGCTTTGTTAACACCGGCTTGTTTAGCAATTCGGTCAACTCGGGCACCTGCTTTGCCATATTCAGCAAATTCGCGGATAGCAGCATTTAGGATTTTTGTTTGTGTTGAATTCTTATCTGCAGTCTTATTTATTTTATGCACAACATACTAACCTTTAAGTTAAACTAACTATTTAGTTAATTATACGGCAAAAATTATTATTTGTCCACAAGTTTTTTTATTTATTTTGTTAGTTGTTGGTTATCATATAGATACATACATTCAAGGTGCTTCAATGTACCATTAAAAGAGCAGAAACAGGATATATCTTAATATTTATTATTAATCATACTATAGAGCACCTACTTAGATTGTGAACTGCTGATGTGGCAGTGTAGTATGTCTAAACGGCTTATGCGTGCTGTCGTAATGGCAATCAATGCTGTCGTATTGTCGTAATCTCTTTACTATATCTTAAGCTTATATATTGAAAATTGTGTAAAGCATGGTACTACAACAAGATAAGGTTTTTGGCACAATAATTGTTATCTATTATATTAAAATAAAGGAGATAACTATGAATAATTTTACTCAAAGATCTATAGATGCTATCGGATATGCTCAACAATTAGCACAGACAGAAGGAAATCCGGAAATTACGCCGGAACATCTTCTTATATCATTATTAAAGCAGGAAGATGGTCTGGTACCTAAGCTTATAAAAAAAATCGGAGTTCAGGAAATTGCGATTATCAACGAGCTTGAATCATGTATAAATACTTTGCCTAAGCAAACAGGCGGGCAGATATATCCATCAAAAGAATTATCAAAGGTTTTTCAAACTGCTGAAAAAGAGGCAGATAATTTTAAAGACGAATATGTTTCAGTCGAACACTTGTTTCTTGCTTTGCTCATTGTGAAAAGCAAAGCCAAAGATATTCTTGTCGCAAATGGAATAAAAAAAGATGAATTGCTTAATTCTCTCAAAAGTATTAGAGGAAATACAACAGTCACCGATGAGAATCCTGAATCTAAATATGGTGTTTTAGAAAAATATTCAAAAGACCTAACCAAGATGGCAAAAAAAGGAAAGTTAGACCCGGTAATTGGCAGGGAAGAAGAAATTCGACGGGTAATGAAAATTCTTTCTCGAAGAACTAAGAATAATCCGGTTTTAATTGGTGAACCCGGTACCGGTAAAACAGCAGTCGTTGAAGGATTAGCTCAAAAGATAGCGATTGGTGAAGTTCCGGAAACTTTGAAAGATAGAAAACTTGTAGCTCTTGATATTGGTTTGCTTATAGCCGGATCAAAATTCAGAGGCGAATTTGAAGAACGTTTAAAAGCGATATTAAAAGAAGTAGAAGAATCTGACGGCGGTATTATTTTATTTATAGATGAGATGCATACACTTGTTGGTGCCGGAGCGGTCGGGGGTTCACTGGATGCTTCCAACATGCTTAAACCTGCTTTGGCAAGAGGTGAAATTCGTTTTATTGGTGCGACAACATTTGATGAGTACAGACTTCATATTGAAAAAGATGCTGCTTTGGAAAGACGTTTTGCACCGGTTACAATTGACCCCCCCACAGTTGAAAACACAATTTCTATTTTACGAGGGTTAAGAGAAAAATATGAAAACTTTCATGGTATTAAAATATCAGATGATGCTATTATCGCTGCGGCAAAACTATCGGACAGATATATTGCCGATAGATTTCTCCCTGATAAAGCTATCGACTTAATTGACGAAGCCGCTGCCGAGCTTAGAATCTCAATTGATTCTATGCCGGAAGAGTTGGATGCAGTTGAAAAAAGAATTCGACAGCTTGAAATAGAAAAACAGGGTATAAAACGAGAGAAAGACGCATCAGAAAGATTAAAACCTATTGAAGAAGAACTCTCAGAATTATATTATAAAAAAGATGATATTCGTACTCAATGGCAAAAGGAAAAAACAACTGTTGATGCTATTCGTAATTTGAAAGTAGAGATTGAACAGTTAAAACACAAGGCAGACGAAGCTGAACGAAATGCTGATTACGAAACAGCAGCTAAAATAAAATATGGCAATATAGCTGAAGCAGAGAAACAACTGTCTATCCATACAAATGCACTTATATTGATTCAGAAAGATAGGCAATTGCTCAAGGAAGAAGTTACTGCCGATGAAATCGCAGAAGTTATAACCAAGTGGACTAAAATTCCTTTGAGTCAATTGACTGAGTCCGAATCAGAAAAACTATTGAATTTAGACAACAGACTGCATCAAAGAATTGTCGGTCAGGATGAAGCTGTTCAGGCTGTAAGTAATGCAGTAAGGCAGGCAAGAGCCGGTTTATCAAATCCCGAAAAACCTATTGGGTCATTTATTTTTCTTGGTCCTACCGGGGTCGGTAAAACAGAGCTTGCAAAAGCTCTGGCAGAATTTCTATACGGAAGTGAGGATGCTGTTATCAGGATTGATATGTCGGAATATATGGAAAAACATTCGGCATCACGTTTAGTAGGAGCCCCTCCCGGTTATGTCGGTTATGATGAAGGTGGTCAATTAACAGAAAAAGTAAGAAGGAAACCTTATGGCGTGATTCTTTTGGACGAGATTGAAAAAGCACATCCCGATGTTATAAACATTTTGCTGCAGGTACTTGATGACGGACGATTGACAGACAATAAAGGAAGAACAGTTTCCTTTAAGAATAGCATCTTAATAATGACTTCAAATATAGCTGCATCATATATACAAAATGAATCATCGCGTATAAATGACAATAACAGATCAGAGATATATGAAATAATGAAAGAAAATGTATTGAAACAATTGTTAGAAACTATGAAACCTGAGTTTTTAAATAGAATTGATGAAACAATAGTATTTTCTGCATTAACCAAAGATGAAATAAAAGAAATAGTTTCTTTGCAGCTGTTCCAACTTAAAAAGCTACTTGCTGAAAAGATTATATCAATAGATGTAACTCAGGATGCGATAGAATATATTGCCGTTAATAGTTATGACCAAACATTTGGAGCAAGACCTATAAAACGGTTTATCAGTAAATCTATCAGTCAGGAAATTTCAAAGAAAATCCTGTCCGGCGATTTAAAACCAAGTGATGAATTGATAATAGATGTTGATACTCATAAACTTGTATTTAATATAAATAAGCAAGAATCTAAAGAACATAGTTTAAAACAGGTTAGCTGATGTATATAGGGCTTGTTGAAAAACCTCATATTTTGAACATACTTTCCTCCTCGGCGGACTCAGTATGACAAATTATAAGTTGTCGTGTTTCAAGTCACCCTGAGCGGAGTCGAAGGGTCTTGAAATAGAAATTGGACTTTTTTATCAAGCCCATATAATGGTCGTAATCTAAAGAAAAAGTAATGTGGTTGCATTTATGCAATAGTTTTTATATCATGACAATACTATAATACAAAAATATATGATGATAAAAAAACAAATAGAAACCACAGAAATTATTCTTGACTCCATTACCGAGGGTGTTTTTACGGTAGATAAGGATTGGCGGATAACATCCTTTAATAAAGCAGCCGAGAAAATTACGGGTATTTCAAAAGAGAACGCTATAAATCAGCGATGTTGCGATGTTTTCCATGCTTCAATTTGCGAGAGTGATTGTGCTTTGAGGAAAACATTTAAAACCAAAAAACCGGTAGCATGTCAATCAGTTTTTATTATTGATGCCCATGGAAACAGAATTCCAATTTCTATATCAACGGCTGTTTTACGGGATAAGAACGGTACTATTATTGGCGGGGTGGAAACATTTAGAGATTTAAGTGCCATAGAAGAACTTAAAAGAGAATTAGAAAACAAATATTCGTTTAATGATATTATTAGTAAAAATAATGAGATGTTAAAAATATTCGACATTTTACCAAGTATTGCTCAAAGTGACAG
>CALCCW010000322.1:0-3413 GCA_937900185.1 uncultured candidate division Zixibacteria bacterium
TGTCTACATGTTTGCAGATTACTCGTTTAGGTCTTGTGTGTAGTGTGTCGAGCATGATTCACTGTTTACTGTGTTGGATCACTGCAATTTTTTGATGGTATTGTTGTTTTTTTTTTTTTTTTTTCTCTTTCTCTTTGTCTCTTTTTTTTTTTTTTTTTAATGATACGGCGACCACCGAGATCTACACTCTTTCCCTACACGACGCTCTTCCGATCTGTTTTATTTTGCTCTTATGATTTTTACTATGTATTACTTTTTTACCGACGGTGAAATACTCATCAACAAATTACGACGTTTGATGCCTTTGACACCCAACCAAGTAAACGTTACTTTTAATCAATTACGTGATGTCATTCAGGCTACTATGTATGGAGGGCTTACTGTCGCACTTTTGCAAGGTCTTTTAGGCGGTATTATGTTTGCTATCGCAGGAATTCCCTCAGCTGTTTTTTGGGGAGTTGTGATGGCATTTTTATCTATAATTCCTTTTGTAGGAGCATTTGTTATTTTCATTCCTGCAGGTTTGATACTAATCCTTGGGGGAGCATATTTAAAAGGAATCTTAATTATTGTGATAGGTTCAATAGTAATCAGCCAGATTGATAATGTTGTCCGTCCTTTATTAATAGCCGGCAAAGCGTGTATGCATCCTCTCCTTCTGTTTTTTGCTCTTATGGGTGGAGTATATTTATTTGGATTATTAGGCATTATTTTGGGTCCACTTATTGCCGCTGTCTTTGTTACATTGATAACTATATTTGAATACAAACTACATCCTGAATCTGAAATGAACTTTTCAGAAGAACCCGATTGATAATTTCTATCATTTTAAATAGGAACAAAATTTATAGCTTGTAGTTATAGTTAATATGAAAAATGAAAAACTTTATATCTACTACTTCTCTGCCCAAAAAGAACAAGCAGAGTTGCTGCTTAGTCAAATACAAACTTTTGGGTTTGATGCAGAATCTGTCAATTTAGAGACTCAAGAGACTGAGAGAAAACTTGTGAACGGATTAATTGAAAAATCAGATAATCCATTTCCGATACTCCGAATTGGTGAGCAAAAAATAAAAGCAATGTTTCAAAACCCAAAACTTAAACTGCTGCAAAAAATATTTTCATCAGATTCAGAAAATCATGCACTTCCTCATGCTACGATATATTCAACAGCAACGTGTGGTGATTGTCGACAGTTAAAAATGTGGATGGATTCGCAAAAAATTCCATACACCGAAATTCTGATTGAAAATTCCGAAAAGTTGAAAGAACAGATTACCAGATGGTCAGGCGGACGACGGGTTGTACCAACTGTTGAGTATGAATCAATCGGGCGGTTGTTTAACCCCGGAATTGCTGTTTTTCAAAAGCTCTATACCTAAACTTGACATTTCAAAAAAATATGAGATATTATATAAACCGTTAGTTTTTTAGCGGTTTATTTTTTTAACTAATAAATCAGGAATGTATTGTGCAAAATAAACGAGTTCTTATTACAGGCGGTGCCGGTTTTTTAGGGCTACACTTAGCAAAAAATCTCCCCCAAAGAGGAGTATCATTTTTAGCTTTAAACGACATTGCTCCTTTTATGGAAAATGAATACACCGATGATATGCTTTTGGTCAATCAGGATGTGCGCGACCCCAACGGTATGTATAAACTTATTTCTGACAACAAAATAGATATTATTATTCATTGTGCAGCGGCACTTCCGCTTTGGAAAAAAGAAGAAATCTATTCTACCAATATTCAGGGTGTCCGCAACACTTTAGAACAAGCAAAAAAAGCAAATGTTGAACGGGTTATTTTTATCAGTTCAACTGCCGTTTATGGAGTACCCGAAAAACATCCGCTTGTTGAGGCTGACCCGATGGTTGGTGTTGGTGCCTACGGTGAAAGTAAAATTGCAGGTGAACATATCTGTCAAGAGTTTCGTGATCAAGGAATGTGTATTGCTACTATCCGTCCGAAAACATTTATTGGAACCGCCAGACTTGGAGTTTTTCAAATTCTCTATGATTGGGTCGACTGCGGTAAAAAAATTCCGATTATCGGCAAAGGTGATAATTTGTACCAACTGCTTGAAGTTACAGATTTAATTGAAGCAATATCTCTTGCGGCATCATGTCCGGCTGAAGATGTCAACGACACATTTAATGTCGGCTCACAAGTATACGACAAAGTCAAACTCGATGTTGGAGCGTTGTGCGATTTTGCGGGCAACGGTTCCAAAGTAATGCCAACTCCGGCAGCACTTGTAAAACCTGCTTTAGCATTTTTTGAAATGATAAAAGTATCTCCGCTTTATAAATGGGTCTATGGAACAGCCGACAAAGATTCCTATGTCTCAACTGAAAAAATCGAAAAGAAACTGGGGTGGAAATCTAAGTTTTCAAACAAAGATGCCCTGATAACATCGCATAGCTGGTATTTAGAACATAAAGAAGAGTTGAAACACCGCGAGGAGGGCGTAACCCACATGGTCGGATGGAACCAAGGGATATTGAAATTCTTCAAACGGTTCTTGTAGGAAAGAAATATTGTGTCAGGAAAGGGTTCCCGACACCGCTTAAAGAATATTTACCATTTTAAAAAATATTTATGCAGTTTTAATTTCATAGGAACAATTATTGGTTTTTTCCCTTCTATTATGCGAAGGCTATCCATTGGTATTTTACTATCAACAGGAAGATATGAGAAATATTCTGCCTCTTTTAAAATAACATCAAATTGTAATACTAATGAATCTACCTCTTTAGGTATATATAGCGTATAAGCTTTGTAAGGACTTGGGTTTATGATATCTTTTGAAACAAAATAAATTGATTTATACATCCATTTCCGTGATTCCTCTGAAATAAAATACCCGCTATTCTCTTTAACAAATACTGTATCACGATAATTTTTCATGGATATTTTTAAAGAATCTATATCAATATCGTAAAACGTTGTCATCTTCTTCTTGTCAGGTATTTTAAAATATAAATCAATTACATATTCGTTTAAGATGAAAGAACGACTATCGTCTGCTAACATAGTATTTTTGGCACTATATAAATTTGACTCTAAAATCCACCCCTTAAGTTGATTACTGTCAAATTTATCATTAAGATCAAACTGAATAGTCCACATTGAACCACATGATAGCAATAGAAAACCTAAAGCTATCATGGTACAGCCAATTATTCTTTTAAAATATTTTATTTTCATATTTAGAAGAAAATAACCCTATTGGTATAAGATTCATTTAGAAAACGTTTAGCCTGGGTCTCCTACGGCTTGGGGCTTGTTGAAAAACCTCTAAATTCGGAACATACTTCGACTTCGCTCAGTATGACAAATTGTAAGTTGTTGTCTTTCAAGTCACCCTGAGCGGAGTCGAAGGGTCTTGAAAGACAGGTTGGACTTTTTCA
>CALCCW010000323.1:0-24172 GCA_937900185.1 uncultured candidate division Zixibacteria bacterium
TTTTGCGATTTTTTTTTTTTTTTAATGCTACGGCGACCACCGAGATCTACACTCTTTCCCTACACGACGCTCTTCCGATCTAATGGATGTGTGGATGGCGGTCGGTTATTATATGCTGATATTTTTGGCGGGTTTAAAATCTATTCCACAAGAGCTATACGAAGCCGCAAAAATCCAGGGGGCAGGGTCGGTTCGTCAGTTTTTCTCAATTACTCTTCCTTTGTTAAAACCTGTAGCATTGTTTATTATAGTAATTAATTCGATAAAGTCTTTCCAAGTATTTGTAGAAATATTTGTGATGACTCAAGGGAAATTTAAAACCTCGACAATGGTATACTTTATTTACGAATCAGGTTTAACGACTAAATTTAATTTTGGCTATGCTTCTGCGGCGGCATATATTTTGTTTCTTATTGTGGCTCTGTTTTCTTTTATACAGTTTAAGCTGTTGAAAAACAGAGGTACCGTTTGATGGGTAGTGCAATGAAAAGTTCTTTTCGTTATATTTTTCTTTTTATTATATTGGGGATTATGGTTTTCCCTCTGCTTTGGATGTTTCGGGTCTCATTGATGGAATCGGGGGATTCAATTAGTTTTGATAATTTACTTACAGCTTCTTTTTCATATCAAAATTATGTTGATTTATTTGCTCATTCTCAAATAGGAAAATATTTATATAATTCTATTTTTGTAGGGTTGATAGTTACTGTTGGAAATATTGTGTTCTGTTTTATGACGGCGTATACAATAGCACGTTATCAATATATAGTGAACAAACTGCTGTTTGTTTCTGTCATTCTTATTTTAATGATACCGATTCATATTATAATAATTCCAATGTATTTGTTGATGGTTAAATTTGGAATTTATGATTCATATTTTGCTTTGATACTTCCCTGGTTAGTGAATCCAATCGGTATCTTTTTGGTAAAGCAGTATATCGAAGCAATCCCGCCATCAATGGAAGAAGCTGCACGAATTGACGGAGCGGGTGAAATGCGAATACTTTTTCGGATTGTGATGCCGTTATGTAAACCTGTCTTAGCAGTTTTAGCAATTCAAGTATTTTTTACCAATTGGAATTCATTTTTATTTCCATTTATTCTGACTCAATCAGATTCAGTCCGTACATTACCGGTTGCTCTGGCACTTTTACAGGGGCATCAAGCGATTGATTGGCAGCATCTTATGGCGGGGTCATCAATTGCGGTGCTGCCTGTCTTATTTATATTTATAATTTTACAAAAACAGATAGTTTCCGGTATTACAACAGGCGGAATTAAGCAGTAAAAAAAATAGATTTTTGGTTGATTTAATTATTTTTTTACATTTATTGTCTCAAAAATAGACAATTAGTTATTATAATAGTAATTGAAAGGTAAAAATTATGAAAAGATTAACTGTTGCTTTAGTTGCACTGACTTTATTGTTTGTTGGTTGCGGCGTGAATAAGGATTATGTCGCTCAACAAATTCAGGACTCTGAAGCACGTACAAGTTCTGAAATCGGTACTCTTCGTGACAAGACAGACGGTAATGCCTCTGAAATCACAAAACTTCGTTCTTTAGCTACTCAACTTGATGCCAAAACTAATATGGCTATTAACAAAGCCAAAGGTTTTGAAAACTACCAAGTTCTTTGGCAAGGTGAGATCAACTTTGATTTTGATAAAGCTGATATCAATGGTGCCGCTGAACAGATTTTAAATGAAGCCGGTGACAAAATGGATCAAAATCCGGGTTCTGTAATTGAGATTGCCGGGTTTACTGACAAAACAGGAAGTTCTAACTATAACTTCATGTTAGGTCAGCAGCGTGCTGAATCTTCCAAAAGATTCTTAACTGAACGTTTTGGTATTTCACTATATCGTATGTTTATTATCTCTTTTGGTGAAAACAAGCCGGTAGCTGATTCAGGTGAAATGAGTTCTTCATCTAAAAACCGTCGTGTATCTCTCACTATTTGGGGTCCGATGAATTAAGCTTTATTGGTAATATAAAATTTTAGACGGAGATTGTTGTCTCCGTCTTTTTTTTATCTCATTGAATCATAAATGGGGTCATTTGCAACGTGTCTTGACGAATCATTTCAAAAGATACTTTGTGTCTCGTATCTGTATCAGTAATAAGCACATCAAAAAATAATCTAATATTTGTAATTGAGTCAGGAATTTCTACACCTTTATCTTTAAAAAAATCAAACGCAAGATAGCTTTTACCTGATTTTTCAAATGGAGCAATACGTGAAGGGCTTCTCCACACGATAGAACTTAATTCTGTAAATTCTAACCCGACAGAATCAATAATAAGTGTATTCATTACATTTTCATTCTTTTGAGAAAACGCTCTCATAGTTAACCAATATATGAGAGAATCATTTGAAATTTCATCAACTTTTTTATGTTTAAAAGCTATAAGTTTTGGAGGTTCAATATACCAGTTTTCAATTTTTTTTGTGTCAGGTTGAGATTCTGTTTTAACAGTGATAAATTGTTTAGTCATACGCTCGGTACAGCTTGAGAATAAGAAAATCAACACTAATAACAGAGATATTTTTTTCATTGTTACTCCTAATCTGTGTCCGGTTTATTTACAAATGTGACCACTTGTTGTGGAAAAGGTATTTCAATATTTTCTTGTCTGAATCTATTTAAAATTTTTAGGCGAAGCTGACTTGCTGTTTCAAATTTATATGTTACTTCGGGGACAGCACAGATCAGCATTACATTTAAAGAACTGTCTCCAAATTCTTCAAATCGAAATATTGGAGCAGGATTTTCAAGAATATTATCCTGCTTGTCGGCTTCATCAAGCATTACCTTTTTGACTACGTTTATATCAGAATCATATCCTACACCTACTTCGATTTTAATTTTAATTTCAGGGTACGGATAGGTAACATTATGAATAGTTGATTTCATCAATTCGGAATTAGGTACAATAATTAATGTATTTTCGATAGTAAGAAGTTTTGTCGAACGCACACCTATCTGCTGAACTTGGCATGTACGGTCATTATCAAATTGTATCCAGTCACCTGAGCGAAACGGACGGTCAATCATTATAACAAATCCGCCAATCATATTTGCTATTGTTTCCTGAGCCGCAAGTGCTATTGCTAAAGACCCGATTCCTAAGATTGCTATCAGCCCCTTAACATCTACTTTGAAATGGTCTAAAATAATAAGAACAGCCAGAGTGTAAATTATTATTTTGACGGCACGGTCAAGAAGCGGCATAAACTCATCATCTACTTTAGTTTCAGTTTTTGATGCGATATGTGAACCATACCAACTAAAGATAATGCTGAAAATTTTCACAATAAGGTTTGAAACAACTATAACACCAATAGCATAAAGAATTCCGTCGAAGTAATTAAAAACCGATTCGCCTATTTTTTCAATAAGTAACGTTTTAATGAATTTTAGTAGTACGGAAAACCCAAACAGATAAATCAGAATGACTATCGGTTTTGATGTTATTGAAAGAATTTTATCATCTAAGTCGGTAACGGTTTTAGAAGTTATATTTTTAAAGATAATTTTGATAAAAATTTTCACAATGAAAACTGTGATAAAAGTTGCCAGAACAATTATTCCGACACCGATAAATTTTTGTATTAATGGTTCAACCGGAATTTTTTCAAGTAGCTCTATCATAATTATTTAAACTCCAATAGAATGTCAGTTGATTCAAATCTTGCACGAACATTAACCGTATCAGGATAATTCACAAAAGGTTCGGCATATTGTAAAGGGAATAAAGCTCCATAGTCTCTTGTCTTATTATTATTTGAATCTAAAAATCCCGAAAAAACATATTTACCTTGCGGAAGCTGTAAATTAAAAGAATTGTCATTTGAAAAATGAGTGAATAATTGGTTGGTGCTGATGTTTTTAAAAAGCAATACAATACTCTTTGGAACGGAAAACTGTTTCGCAATATTGATAGATCCTTGTATAACACCTAAAGAATCAGGGTTAATGAGATTAATTAATTTTATCGTTGTACTGTCCCCCATATTGTTTCCGGCAAGATCAGTTATATCAAATTCGGATATACGCAAACGGTATTGGTACAAATTATCTTTAAGAAAGTTATTTGACAAACGGCACAAACTTGGGTTAATAAATTCAAACTCAGGAAAAACGAGATTGCTGTCGTTGTCTATAAAATAAAAACTTTCTTTGGTCAGATGAGTGCTGTCAATAGGTTCTGAAAACTGAATCTGTATATGTAAACTATCTTTGAATGTTTTTTTATTAGCAGGAGGTTGGAATAATTTTATTGTCGGGCTTGATTTATCGACAATTTCTTTTACTAAAACAGAGTCAAATATTATTAGAGAATCATTATTATCATAGGATAACTTATAAAGACCTTCAGGAAGTTTACCAAAATAAGCAAATATTGAATGTGCTGAACTAGAATCAACGGGTAAGATAAATTCTTGCTGTTGAGCAGTTGCTGTCGAGGTATACTTTTTTAAGTTAAGTTGAACTTTTTGAATATCAAACCTCTGTTGATTTAAGAGATTCTGATTAAAATCAATCTGAAAAAGATTATTATTTGTTTGTCTGACTGCAATAATTATCTGCTGTGACTCGTCATGTGCTGTTAGAGTAATATTTAAATTTTGAATATTGTTGAGAGAACTGTCAAGAGTGATACTGCGGTCAGTAAGACCATATTTTTCCGTTTTTGTATCAAGCCGTTCATTTTTATTTTTGTCTAAAAAAGCAAGCAGGACGTACTCACCGTTTGGAATATACCGAAAAGAGAAATTACCTTCGGCATCAGTAACCACCATATATGTCGGGTATAGCGAGTCTATTGCTGCGGCAGTATCAAATGCATCTTTTTTATATAATGCGGTAACAATGTTATTTTGAGCGATTTGATTTTCATCAACAACTGTACCACCGATAACTCCATTGGCAAGTTTCTCTCCGGTTGTAAATGCTATAATAGAACCGGAGTCTAATGGATTACGACGCTGATCTTGTATACCGTCAGCAAAAGAAATAATGTATGTCTGATTGACTTCAAATGAATCTGCTAAGGTGATAATTACTTTATCGGATTTCCACTGTATCTTTGGTTCAGATTTTAGACGGGGAGAAATATAAATAGGTCGTTTTGATAACGGTTTGATAATTCTTTCTGAAAAAGAAATTGTAATACTATTACCAATTTCAACCAAAGTGGAACCATTTACCGGAGATGAGGCAATTATTCTTGGTTTGACTTTATCTACTTCCCCGCCGGGCGGTGGTCCTATTTCAGCACAACCGACTACGCTTACGAGAAGAGATAAAAATAGTAATTTTTTTATTATTGGAGCAAATTCCATTTTACTCATTATTGTAATTTATCTTTAAGTGCCTCGTTATCGGGATTTAGTTCGTATGCTTTTGTCCACCAATCCTTAGCATTAGCACTATCACCTTTGGCATTGTAGGCATCACCTAAGTGTTCATAAATAACAGAATCTTTTTGAAGTGCCGCCGCTTGTTTAAGATACTTTACAGCTTTTTTATCATTGTGTAATTTGTAAAACAGCCATCCGTAGCTGTCAAGATAGGCAGCATTGTTTGGAGAAAGTTTTAATGCTTTTTCAATAAGTTTTTTTGCATAAGGCAGTCTTTCACCTTTATCTATAAGCATATATCCGAGATAATTCATAGCCTGATGGTGTTTAGGAAACATAGAAATTATTTTTTCAAATACTGCGACAGCACTGTCCGGCATTTTGTTTTGTTCGTATGCAACACCTAAAGCAAACAAAAGATTTATTTTAGCAGTATCATTTTTAACTTTTGTTATAGCAGTTTGATACGTGAGAATTTCGTGTTGTGAATCTCCCAGCTTTTTATATGTAAAGCCTAAGTCCATCCAATTTCCCGGAATTGTATCATTAAGCTGAACCATAATTTTAAATTCATCGACAGCGATTTTATAGTCTTTACGTTGTGCTGCAATACGACCTAAATAAAAATGATTGATATAATCCTTTTCTCCGCTATTTACTAACTCTGTAAACACAGTTTCAGCTAAATCATATTTTTGTGTTGCATAATAGATAATTCCAAGTCTTCGTAATAATGTTAAATCTTCAGGATTGTATTTTACTGCTTTTTCAGCATAGGGCAATGCTTGTTCTAATGAGTCAAGCTGGGCATATACCATTGAAATGTCGTCGAAGAGAGCTGCGTTGGTGGAGTCAACAGCAAGAGCTTTATGATATGTGATAAGGACAGAATCAATTTTTTTTTCAATTTTATACATCTCAGCAAGCCCGACATACGAAAGGAGATTTGACTTGCTGTTATTAAGAGCTAATGATTTCAGAAAGGATTCTTTGGAATTTTGAAATTCACCTTTTTGAGCTTGCAGTTTTCCCAATTCAAGCCAATAATTTTCATTAAACGGTAAAAGTCTTGCAAGGTTTTTGTACGCCCATAAGAGGGAGTCAGTATTGTTGGCATATTTATAAAATCCGGAAAGATAATGATATGATATTGGTTTATTAGGGTCAATTTGTGCTAATTTCTCATACATATATTTTGCGGAATCCTGTTTTCCAACTTGCCGATATGCCATTCCCCGTAACTCTAATACTTTATCATCCACAGGATGTATTATAGAAAGGAGTTCCAAAGTTTCGGCAAAAAGTTTCATCTTCATATATGTACTGGCTAAAGAATAGCGAAGTTCATATGAATTGGGATAAACTTGCAGTGCTAATTTGTAACGTTCTGCAGCAGCAGCAATATCAGGAGGATTTTCTGCTTCTAACAAAAGTGCCATAACATACTGATTATATGCATACGGGCTGATTGCCTCAAAATCATCGTTGTACGTAGATGTTTTTTCGATAACCGGGGTTTGGATTTTTGAAGATTCAGGAACTTTTTCTACAAGTTCACTTCTTAATGCTGTTTTAGAGCATCCAACAATAGTAATACTGTACAAAGCTAAAATAAGTATATATGTGTGAAATTTCAATCTATCTGCTCTTTGTTGTATGTTAATCTTTTAGTTTTAACAATCAAGTGCTGAAAATGATGCACTTAATTTTTAAGAATTTTCAAATATCGTCTTTTACCGACTTTTAATATTTTATCTTCGTTTAAGTCAAATTCATAGTTTGCATCAGTTATTTTTTGATCATTCAGTGAAACACCGCCGGCAGTAATTAATTTCCGTGCTTCCGAATTTGATTTTGCCATTTTGTTTTTAGCAATTAAATGTACTAAATAAATCTTTCGAGGGTCAATCTCAAGATCGGCTAATTTGGATTCGTCTATTTCAGGAATTTCATCAGGTAGTTTTTTCTGTGAAAATATCCGTTCAAATTCATCTCTTGCTTTTTTACCTGACCCTTTTGGATAATACATATCCACAAGAGTTTCACCAAGTTCTTTTTTTAGTCCCATTGGGTTTACGGATGAGTCATTTAATTGAGTTTTAATATCAGTCAATTTTTCAAAAGATACCTCTGTAGCAAGTTCAAAATAATCATGTATCAAATTATCGGGGATAGACATTGCTTTACCGAATATTTCCCGTGCAGGTTCATCTATACCAATATAATTGCCGAGTGATTTTGACATTTTTTTCACACCGTCTAAACCAACAAGAATAGGCATAGTCAACACAAGCTGTGCCTCTACTCCGTATGCTTCCTGAATTGTACGTCCTGCCAAAAGATTAAATGTCTGTTCGGTGGCACCAAGCTCTACATCGGCTTTCATGGCAACCGAATCATAGCCCTGCATAAGCGGATAAAACAGTTCGTGAATAGAAATTGATGTATTAGCTTTCATTCTTTTTGAAAAATCATCACGCTCAAGCATACGGGCAACGGTAAATTTGGTTGCTAAATGCATGACTTCGTTAAAGTCCATTTTTTTGAACCAGTCGCCGTTAAAGCAAATTTCCGTTTTTGATTTATCAAGAATTTTAAAAAACTGTGTTTGGTATGTTTCGGCGTTTTTCATAATGTCATCATACGAAAGAGACGGACGGGTAGTTGATTGTCCCGATGGGTCACCTACTAAAGCAGTGTAATCACCTATGATGAGTACTATTTGATGTCCTAATTCCTGAAACTGTTTTAATTTTCTAATTCCAACTGTATGTCCTAAATGTATATCGGGCGAAGTTGGATCAAAACCTTGTTTTACTCTAAGAGGTTTATTGTCGGCAATTGATTTTTTTAATCTATTTTGAAACTCTCCCTCAGGCAGAATATCAACCGCACCGCGAGAGATTATTTTCCATTGTCTTTCAAACTCTTTGATTACTTCAGGGCTAAAACTTTGATCCACGTTTGTAAACTCCTTATAAAATAAGAATCTTTTGTACCATATCGGCATATAACAAATAGATGTATTGTTATAATAGTAGAATAAACGGAATTTAAGTACGATTTGAAATAAAAAAATCGGATTTTACAAGGAAAAATTGGTTTTATCTTGACTTGGGAGAGGAAAATTAGGAAAATAAGAACCTTATGGGACTAGCATATTCAAAAGCAAAACAGAAATCTAACCGAATCCGTAATTCGGTCTTTGTTCTCTTGGGTTTATTTGTTGTACTTCTGATAATTTTTGGGGTCAGAACATACCATATTTATCAAACCGAACTGCCCTCATTTGAGCAGCTGCATAATATTGAACCAAGTATTAAAACAAAGATATATGACCGTAACGGGATTCTTCTTAAAGAGTTTTATACCGAAAATCGTCTTTTAACCCCCTATAAGGATTTCCCCCCTCATTTAGTGCAAATGCTGCTTGCTTCTGAAGATAGAGAATTTTATGACCATTGGGGAATAAATGTAAGACGTATAGGCTTGGTCGCTTTTAAAAATATTGTCCAATGGCGTATTGCAGCCGGTGCATCGACTATCACACAGCAATTGTCACGAATGCTCTTTTTAACTCGGAAACAAACCCTTGAGCGAAAAATCAAAGAAGCTCTCACAGCTATTAAACTGGAGAGGTCGTATTCTAAAAATGAAATTTTAGAGATGTATCTCAATCAGTATTATTTTGGAAAAGGTGCCTATGGTATTGCCGCGGCGGCTCATGTATTTTTCTCAAAGTCTGTTCCTGAACTAACTGTTTCTGATTGTGCTATTATTATAGGACTGTTAAAAGGTCCTAATATCAACTCACCTATTCGTCATCCCGACAAAGCTATTTTGGCTCGAAACAGGGTTTTGTATTCACTCTTTCAGTATGGCGGTATAACCCGTGAAGTGTTTGACTCATTAAAGTCAGCTCCTCTTGAAATCTCTCCACCTGTTGAAAAAGTAGGCTATGCACCTTATTTCACAGAGACAATCCGCAAATATATAATGGATAAATATGGTGAAGACATGCTCTACTCTGGCGGTTTAAAAGTTTATACATCGCTTGATGTAGATTTGCAAAAAGATGCTGAAAAAGCATTGTATAAAAGAATAGATTTGCTCAGAGCAAGAATTTCGAAAAAGTATAATACCGAAAATAAAACATATTCTATGGTTATGCCCGATACTGTTGACCAGTATGGTGACTCGATACGTATGATGAAACCGGTGCAGGGTGCATTTATCTCAATTGATAACAGCAATGGAGATGTATTGGCAATGATAGGCGGACGTTCCTTTAAAGAAACGAAATTTAATCGTGCCGTACAATCATTACTGCAGCCGGGGTCATGTTTTAAACCGTTTGTATATACTGCCTGTATTGATAATGGATTTACAACTACTGAAATTATCGACGACAACCCGATTGTCTTAGATATTCCGGGGTCAAAACAATGGCGTCCACACAATTTTGATAATAAATTTAAGGGACCAATCACGATGCGGGAAGGGTTGCAGTTTTCTCGTAATCTGATTGCGATTCGTTTAATTTTAAAAATTAAGCCTGAACAGGCAATATTTTATGCCCGTAATATGGGTATAACAACTCCGCTTGAACCTGTTCCCTCTTTAGCGTTGGGGTCGGCACAAGTAAAACTTATCGAAATGGTTTCGGCGTTTTCAATTTTCCCAAATCAGGGAATTCATGTACCGTATCGATTAATCCATAAAATTGTCAATCGGTATGGTCAGGTTATAGAAGATAATACCGCAATCAAAAAAGAAGAAGTGCTGTCTGCTCAAACAGCATTTATTATGACATCAATGTTGGAATCTGTAGTCACCGGCGGAACTGGTCGCGGTACGAGATGGCGTGGTTTTACTCGTCCTGCGGGAGGAAAAACCGGTACATCAAATAACTTCAGTGATAATTGGTTTATTGGATTTACTCCGCAGATAACAACCGGTTGTTGGCTCGGGTTTGATGAAAAGATTTCTTTGGGACGTAATCAGGATGGAGCCAAAAATGGTGTTCCGGTATGGACAGAATATATGATTGCTGCTCATGATTCACTTCCGATAATGGATTTTGTTGAGCCGGAGGGTATTGTACATTTGGATGTTTGTATTGAATCAGGTGAAATTGCTACCGATAGATGCGTAAAAGTCCGTAATGAAGTTTATATTGAAGGCACCGAACCGACTGAAAAGTGCCATCTGCACCCTTCAGCAGGACTGTACAAACGCAGAGATATGCAAACGGAAGAAGTTAATCCCGAAGATACTTCTGATGAGCGAACACATTTTTAACCTTCATAAAATTCTCAATAAGACCAAAATGTGTTTCAATACCCTTCGACTCCGCTCAGGGTGACTTAAGACACAACAACTTATTATTTGTCATACTGAGCGGAGTCGAAGTATGTTCCAAAACATGAGTTTTTTTAAGAAGCCCTTAAGAGCAATTACTTGACAAAAGAATCGAAAATATTTACTATTCTCCCCTACCAAAGTTGAATAGCTGCTATTTAACTTTTAGATTATGCCGGAGTGGTGAAATTGGTAGACGCAGAGGACTCAAAATCCTCCGATGGCAACATCGTGTCGGTTCGATTCCGACCTTCGGCATTATAAAAAAAATCCACAGTTATCTAAATAGAATGTTTCTAAGATACTAATGTTTGTAGTTTATTATTATTTTTGTTTTCATCTATAAGACATTGTGACCAAATTGAAAACAGTTCATCTTTTTCAGTAATAGAATTAATGACAGAATCAGCTTTACCTTGATTAATGAGATTTGTGAAACATGATAAAATTACCGGATCAAATGCTTTACCGGAATCTTCTTGCATGATTTCTAACGCTTTTTGAGTACCAAATGCTTTACGGTATACTCTATCCGATGTTAATGCATCAAAGACATCAGCGACACAAATTATCCTTGCTCCTATTGGAATATCTTCCCCTTTCAGTCCAAATGGATATCCCGTACCGTTTATTTTTTCATGATGATGTAAAATAGATGGTTTTACATCCCAAGGGAATTCTTTACCTCGCAATAGATCCACACCAAGTTCCGGATGTTTTTTAATTGCGGAATATTCACTGTCAGACAACTTACCATCTTTTTTTAAGATATTATCATCTATTTTAATTTTTCCGATATCATGGAGCAAAGCAGAAGCGACAAGTGTTTTAAGCATATATGATTTTAAGCCAAGTTCTTTACCTAAGAGTAATGCTAATGAAGCAACTCTATCAGAATGACCTTTGGTGTACTTATCTTTTTTATCGACATCTTCTGCCAAGGAATTAAAAATATTAAGATATAATTCTTCTATTGAATCTATAACATTTTCAGTAACTTCTTTTTTACTGTCAGCATTAATATTAGTATAGATATGATATGAATTTTCCAAATCATTCAAAGCATCAAAAGGACGATTCATTAAGCGATACAGTGTACCTCGTTCCAAAAGTACTTCCGCTTCAAGAAATTGTGTTCCAATTTCTCGAGCTACATCAAGGGCATTATCAAAATAATTCAGTGACATTTCATAATCATTTTCAAAGCGGGCAATTTTACCTGCAATTTTTTGTGTTTCCACAAAGTTTCCGTTGGTAAAATCAGCCTGAATAAGATAATGTTCAGCAGCCCGACAATGATTTTTAGCATTTTGGCAGTTACCTTTTTTAAGATACAAATCAGCAAGATTGATGTCTACGATTAAAGTCAGTGACGCATCTTTAATGTCGGTAGCGATTTTATACGCCTTTTTTAAATAGACAAATGCCTCATCGTTGAGTCCTTGCTCAGTTAAAGTAATTGCGATATTGTTTTTTGTGTAAGCACTTTTTCGAATCTCATTTGATGACTTATATATGTTTAAGGATTCTCTGTAATAATCGAGAGCTTTTCGCCAGTTACCTTTCATATTCATTATAGCACCAAGATTATTAACTAAATCAGCATAAAGAGTTTCATTACATAGTTCCTCGGCTATATCTATCGCTTCTATATAATTTATTTCCGCCTCGTCTAATTCACCTAACTGCAAATATATGACACCAAGATTTCTAATAGCTTTACACAAACCTAAACGATCATCAATTCTTCGATAGCTGCCTATAGCCCGCTGCAGATAGCCCAATGCTCTGTCATGATCACCTTTTTTTGAAAGAAGCTGCCCAATTTGAGCAAAAGTCTCTGATTTAACATTCATATATTTGCTATCACGGCAAAACTTTAGAATTTTTTGATATTCTAAAATTGCTTCATCATGTTTACCTTGTGAAGAAAATGCCTTTCCTTTTTCTTTATAGAGTTCAAATCTCAATTCCAATGAGAAATCCGGAAGGTTTTTTGAATCCCAGATTTCTTCTAAGGTATTAAGATAATTGACAGCCTGAGCATATTCAAAAGACTCATTTGCGTCTTTAGCCAAGCTCATAAGATTAGTAATTGTTTTCATCCAATCAGGATCTTTTGAAATGTTGTCATTGAATAATATCAAGTTTTCATTATTCACATCTATCAATTTATCAGACATTATTTTTCTTTCTAAAATTATTTAGAATTTGAACCGCTTCTTTAAAACTCTTTTCAACGCCGATTTTTTTATAGATATTTATAGCGGCATTTAATTTAGAAACAGCAAAGTCAATATTGCCGAGTTCTTTTCCAACAAGAGCTTGTTCAAAGAGAAGATCTGCCTCAAGAGCCGTTTGTTCATTCTCAATCGCTTGTTGGTATGTAACTCTTAATAAATCCGCTGCCTTTTCAAGATTACCGGTTACTCGTAATATTTTGCATTCTATAAGATTGAGTTCAACTTCCAGTGCTTTGGAATTCAATCCGGGGAGTATTTTTCGAGCTGTGTCAAGCACAGATTTGGCAAGTATATATTCCTGTTGAGCGAGATAGCACTTTGAAATGTTCTGATAACAAATTTCAAGTAAACTTTGATCTCTCACTTCAAGAGCAATTGATAATGCATGATTTAAACTTTGTGTTGCGTCATGATAGTCCGCAAGTTCAATTTGAGTAAGCCCTATATTTAATTGAATATAACCTTGCCTGATTATATTGCCAGAGCTTTCAAAATCGGATAAACAAAGTTTTAACATTTTAATTGATTCTTGTAAATTTCCGGTAGCTGATTTTATTGCTCCCATAGTATTGAGGATAGTTGCTCGTAGTTCATGATCATTTTCTACAGTTGCATAATCTAATGCTGTTTCACATAACTTTTCAGATTCATGATAGTTCCCTTGTTGAAAATTCATGTTTGCTCTGTTTCGAGCACACTGGGCAGCACCTTTGTAATCTTCTAATTCTATAAATAGTCGCTGAGCTTCTAAATAATATGTTTCTGAATGAGTCCAGTCAGACTGCATCATCTTTGCCCGACCGGTTTCTTTTAATATTTGTGCACGTAACTGTTTATCACGTTCTGTGTCAATTGATTCGATGGCAGTTTTCAGAAGCTCTATGGCGACAATTGGATTTCCCTGTTTGAGCCATCCTTGAGCAAGTACCAAAAGTTCAGAACCGCTCTTAATACCGGCAAATGGCTCTGTTCTTACTCGATTTATTGTCATTTGTTTCATTACTATTTTCCTTAGTTTCTGTAATAGTTAAACTGCTTAGTCTGAAATCAAAGCATAGGCTGAAAAATGGTAAACTTCACCGGTAACTGTCTTATTGTTATAATCGATATCACAAATGACATCATCAAACATACCGGTTTTTTCGTTAAACCATCCGATACGGATAGTAGACTCAGTTACATTACTCAAATCAGCATCACGGTAAGACATAGTTATTTTAACCGGCTTATCAAACACCAATCCGCTTGTGCCGAATTCATTGTAAAATACATTTATATCAGGTATATCTATTGAGAATAAGGTATCATTTTTAAGTGCATTTGGCGGTACATCTAAAATAACATCCTGTAATACCAATTTTCCACCTAAACTTGCGGAAATGACTGAATCAACATGTAAGTTAACAGGAGAAAGTGAAATTCCTGTCATTGATGCCGAACTGCGTTGTAATAATTGGGGAGCATTATCTGTCGCTACTGTACCTAATGGTGAATTTGAACAGCCTACAAAAACTGTTAAAACAATTACAGCAAACGTAAAGAGTGTTAATCTAATATTTGATTGCTTGGTTTGTAACATTTTCTACTCCTTAATTGAGAGGTCTATTGTTTTCTTAACTGCTTTAACCTATTGCATGAAGAGTGCCGAAAGTGTTACATATTGATAATGCCTTGAAATACAAGTTGTTACCGTCTTTTGCGTTTTTTTTAAATTGTGGAAAATTTAGTGCTATTGGAATGATTTGAACCGGTATATTTTGCTTCATGTTTTTTAACTTCATATCTTATAATATGTTAAGTGTAAAATCTTAATATGGAACAAATTGTTCCATCAAATTCATTTTTGTCTGTTTTGGACCAACCCTGCTTTTTCAATGATTCTTCTTAGACGTGGACGAGAAATATGTAAGAAACTTGCTGTTTCTGATTTGTTCCAATCATACATTTTGAGTACATCCGCAACGACTTTATGTTCAACTTCTTCAAGAGAAATACCATGTTGAGGGATATCGATAACAAATTGATTGACTCCCTCAGCATTCATTCGTCCTTTTTTTAAAGAATCGTGAATGTCAGAATATCTGATTGTATTTTTCTTTGTTAAAAGCACCACACGTTCAATAACATTACTTAGTTCCCTTACATTACCGGGCCATGAATAATTTTTTAATTCAGTAATACCTTTATCTGAGAAATTAATATTTGATTTGTTGTATAGTGTAGAAAAATATTTTAAATAGTAGTTAATTAATTCGGGTACATCTGATATCCGTTCTTGCAAAGGAGGTATTTCTATGGTAAGCAAATTGAGTCTGTAATATAAATCCTCACGAAATTTTCCGTCCTGAATTGCTTGAGCTAAATTGGTATTTGTTGCCGTAACAACCCTGACATTGATGTCTTGTTCATTTATATCCCCAACTTTTCGAAGTTTTTTGTCTTCGAGGATTTTTAATAATTTTGCTTGTGCCGACATAGAAAGGTTTCCGACTTCATCTAAAAAGAGGGTACCGTTTTGGGAATATTCAAAGAGTCCGATTTTTTCTGTCTTAGCTCCCGTAAAAGCTCCTTTGGCATGTCCAAATAACTCCGACTCAAATAGCTCATCAGGTATTGCCGAACAATTAACCTCTACTAAATTATGGTTAGAGCGAGTACCCGAATGATGTAGTATTTTTGAAATCAAACTTTTACCTGTACCGGTATCTCCAAGAATAAGAGCACTGGGAAAATCAACATCTGATAATAATTCTAGTGTAGCTCTAATCTTCTCAGTTTGTGGAGAAATACCAATTAACGCGTCAAATCCATATCTATTATTTTTGGAATTGTTTTGCTTGGATTCATTCTCTATTTCATCGAGAAATTGATGTAATCTTTGTAGACACTGCTCTTGATTTAGTACTTCTGATATACCAAATTTAGAGACGTTTATAGTCTCATCAATATTTAAATTATCTGCTTTGCCAATTAATTTTATATTTTCACCGGCTGTCGCAATAGATATAAGAAATGAAGGATCTACATAATTTGGGTCATCCAAATCTACAAAAACAGTTGTTTGATTCTCAGAGATTTCAAATAATGAATTATCCTGCTTAAAGCAGATAGAATTTTTTTTCTTCTTTATATGCCTACAGTTTTTATCATTTATGACATTTCCGTAGACAATTGCTGAATAAGGCGTAACTTTTTTCATACTACATATTTATCGGAATATAAATAATATTTGTTAGCCCTACTTATTTATGTCGAGTTTTAATATTATTTCTAATACTATTAATGTAAGCGACAACATCTATTATCCTTAATCCTAACAAGAAGACCGGATTAGAGCAATAATCTAACTTATCAGTTTATGGTTATCTCGACCTTAGGCACCAATTAGTCATGTTTTTACCCTATTTCTTTTACCTTGACAAATATTGATTTTTAGGTTTATTATTTGAGTCGAATGTGTAACCCCCTTAATAACTTTAATAAAAGAGGAATTTTTGAACATTAACCAACAATCACGTAATAACACTGCCTTAAAGAGCTATACTAGTAATAGTGAAAGAACCACCAAGCAGCCCAAAAATGGATTCTATGAATTGGGTATTGCTCCGAGCTTATTAAAGGCAATCAACCGACTCAAATTTGAGGCACCGACTCCTATTCAACAGGAAGCGATACCGGTTGGTCTTCAAGGCGATGATCTTATCGCTTTAGCCCAAACAGGCTCAGGAAAAACTTTAGCATTTGGAATTCCAATGCTTCAGCGTTTGTCAAAAAGCAAAAAAGGTATCGGACTTGTCTTAGTTCCTACCCGCGAATTGGCAATTCAAGTGGAAGAATCACTAAAAACTATTAGCCGCCCACTGGGTATTCGCTCAGCAGTTTTGATTGGTGGAGCCTCTATAAATCTTCAGAGAAATGTTTTAAAAAAGAATCCACGTATTATTATTGCCACTCCGGGGCGTCTCATGGATCATATCGAGAGAAAAACAGTCAATCTTTCGATTGTCGAAATATTTATTTTAGATGAAGCCGACCGTATGCTTGATATGGGTTTTGTCCCTGATATAAAAAAAATAATGAAATCAATACCTGACAAACGTCAGACAATGCTGTTTTCTGCTACTATGCCCAAACCAATTGAAGCAATAGCAAAACAACTTATGGAAAGTCCTATACGTATTGAAGTTGATCATACCGGTGTTCCTCCTGCAGAAGTTGAACAGGAAATTTTTATGTTGAAAAACCAAGATAAAGGGCGACTGTTAGCAACACACATTAAACAATGTACCGGTCCGGTTTTGGTTTTTACTCGAACGAAACGAATGGCTACTAAATTATCATCCAAAGTGCTTGATATGGGTTTTGCTGCTGCAGAAATTCATTCCGACCGTTCTTTAGGGCAGAGACGTAACGCATTAGAAGGTTTTAAAAAAGGTCGCTATCAAGTTCTCATTGCGACAGATATTGCCGCTCGAGGTATTGATGTCTCCGGTATTGAGTTGGTAGTCAACTATGATATGCCTGCTAATTCAGAAGATTATGTACACCGAGTCGGTCGTACCGGTCGAGCAGGGAAAAAAGGACACGCAATTTCTTTTGCTACTACTGCTCAAAAAAGTGCGATTCGTGACCTTGAAAGATTTATGAAAACAAAGATGACAATCTCTAAACTTCCTGTTATGCCGACTGAAAAAGAGTTTTTTAAAGAAGCGGCTCATTTGAATTTACGAGAAACTCTTTCAAGAGATAATTATTCTTCAAAACGAAAATCTTCAAAAGACCGTTCGTCATCAAAACGGAAATTTTCAAATGATGGAACATCAAGTAAACGTGAGATAAGTAAAAGTGAACCGAAAAATTTTTCACATAACCGTTTTGGCTCAAAACCAAAGTTTTTCAAAAATGAATCTTCAAACGATGAGATGTCCTCAAATAGAAGATATGCAAGCGAACGATCTACTTCCCGTCGTAAATTCTTTAAAAGTGATACAAAGAAAACCTCGAAATATCGATTTGATTCAAAATCTAAAGACACTATTTACGAATCAGATACCGTTGATAGAGCTGCGAAAAAGAAATATTCTAAAGACAACTCATCAAATAGTCGTGATTTCAAAAAATCTAATTCAAGTAGTTTCTTTTCAAAACACTCAGATTCCAAAAAGAAAAGTTTCTATCGAAAAGATTCAACGCAGCAAGAATCAAAGCGGAAATTTTCAAAGTCCCAAGACTCTCAAACTGCTGACTCATTATCAAATGACTCTTTTAATGAAAACCCTTTTTGGTCTAAATATGCAAACAAGAAACGTCCGAAGAAAAAATCTGTTGGTCAAGGTTCCGGACGAAAGAAACGCAGTAAAAACTAATTAAAATAGTTTATAAAGTTTTTTAATAACTATATTTTAAAGCAGTCCGCACAAGCAGGCTGCTTTTTTTATGTTATAAAATAATAGAAATATATATTTAGAAGCGAAAAGTTTTATATACAAAAAATGTCGATTGAAAAAGGTGTTTATGGATATAATTTATTTGGAGAATGTAAGTTTTTTGGTCAGGTCTCGCTTTTGAGACCTGACTTTTAATTTGCACCTCTCCCCCACAAACCATCCCTGACTTGAGGGCTTGTTGAAAAAACCTCTATTCATTCATTGCTGTGACTGACGATGGAACATTAGTCTTGTTGTCGGTGTTCCGATTCTTAAAGATATTTTTGTGGGCGGCAGACGCCCTCGTCTGCCCCCGTGTTTCGTATTACTAAAAAGCTACAACTTCTCCCCTCTTTCGCATCTGACCCTTTTCTATGAATACCTAAATTATGAAAGATAAAACAAAAATGTTGGATCCCCAATCAAGTTGAGGTGGTGTCGAAGAATATTCACGAAAATGGCTTAAGCCATTTAGCTGTAACTCACTAACCCTGTTTTGTTTACAGTGAAAGATGACCTTAAAAACGGCTTTAAAAAGATGTTTTATATGCGACTGAACCCATTTGAAAACAACTATGTTAGTTCACGTTTCAAGTACGGGATGATATCGGGTAAGTTTGGATGTCATGGTGTTAGGACTGGACTCCGTGTCAAGCACGGAGAGGAGTTATAAAATAATGCAAGTTGATAAATGGTTTTTATAATTTTGTACAACTTGGGAGATAGGTAACAATTGTCTCCTCTCTTTTAAGAGGGGTCGGGGGTGTTTAAAAATATGCTATTTCAAAAAACGAACCCATTTTGCTGTAAGTGTCAGGGCATGATTAGATTATAGAGAAAAAATTGTTTTTGGAATTGTGGATAACATTTAATGGAAAACTCTTCGACAAGTTCATGGTGACTCGGTGATAAATAGTAGGTTTTTAAAATCTGTCATACTGCCCGCCTCGGCGAGTCGAAGTATGCTCATTTAATAAAACAAAGGATGAATTCAAACTTACCCTTTCCGTCTCGGCGGACTCAGGGTGACAATCATAAATTATAGAGATGAAAACGGGTGATAGAATTTATAAATTTAAAGAGGTTTTAAAATTGTGAGGATTTAAGAAAATGGTGGGGGATCGGTTTTAACACTGAGAAGAGGTGAAGAGAGATACTTTATTATTTTTTGAAAGAAATTTAATGGTGGGGGAAGGATTTGAACCTTCGAAGGCGTCGCCGACAGATTTACAGTCTGTTCCCTTTGACCACTCGGGAACCCCACCAAAACACAAAATATCATATTTCTTATTAGAAATATGATACAATGATTTATCCGTCAAATATATAGTAGTAATTTAAAAAAACAAGATGTTTTTACTGTAACTGTTAATTTATCTAAAAAGATGATATTTTGAGAATAATAGTTATTCTAATATTCAAATTGATATGTTTTACTTGTTTTTTGATTTATTTGTTGAATGTCAAAGTAATCATGTTTTTGTTATTTTTGTATAACAAGTATTTGTTATCATACAAAAGGCGGTCACACCGGACCGCCTTTTGTACTCGTTACTTATACTTTTCATGCATTAGAATGGAGAGGTCAGTATTGCTGTCGGCATATAGCTGAGGGTGAAAATACGATTTTCGTCTGTGTAGCTATTATATGCACTAGAGATTGTTGTGCCAAGGTCACTGTAGTTAGGACCAAACATTTGATCAAACATATAGAAACTATCATAAGCTGAAGAATCAGCTGGTCGGAACTGGCGGTATTTCATTGCAAACTCAGTGCTTTTATTGCCACCTCCAATGATACAACCTAAACCTGATGTGTCACCGAAATCATCGGCATACCAAGACATACGGTAAGCAAAAGTGCTATCAATTGTTGTTTGAATATCATAAACCCAGCGAGCCGAAGTCTGGTTGCCATAATCTTTGAAAAAGACTCCTTTAATATCAACAGTCGAATCAATCAGTGATGTTTGAGCATAACAAAGAAAAGACTCAACCGTACCGCTATCCTGACCGTATGAAGGTCCGGAATAATAAGAAAGCACAGTTTGTATAGAATCATTGAGAGTAAATCCAAAGTTATAAATAGCTTGACTGTTTTCTGGGGAAGTAAAGTTTACTAACATATTAAGATCAACGGTTGTAAATCCAAAAACATCAGCGGCAATACCTGTAATGTTTGTCGGAATCGTTAGATTGGTAATAGTGGCATAAGTTGAATCAGCCAAATAGTTGCCGGAATCATCTACCTGAAGAACCTGCTCAATCATATTGATAGTTTCGTCGAGACTGTTCAAATTTGAATAAAGTGACATCGATTCATCTGTGCCAAAAACTTTGCTCAACAGAGGGTAACTGCCTCCGGTCCAGTCACCTAAATTAGAAGGTGCTGCTACCGGTGCAGTAAAAACCGGAGGAGCAGCTTTTTTGACTATATCTGTCAATAGCGAGAAATTAGCAGCCGTATAGTTAAGAGTATCACTTGTGGAGTTATTGATGTTGTCATTATTGCTACAACCAATAAATGACAGGCAGATAAATGCTGTTGTCAGCAATGCTGAAATTAATACGTGGTAGTGCTTCATTGGAAAACCTCCAAATTTATATTATTTCTTTTATGGACATCATTGTATATGTCGGACTTTGGAAATAAATAATTAGCAACCAAAACTATTCTGCTTAAATCTTAACCACTTATAAGTCTTTGTACAACTTACATTAATAAAGCATACCTAATGTTACAATTATTTGTCAAGAATTGGGGTATTTTTTTTAAGTGAGGTTCCTAAATCTTCGGGAACCCCACCAAAAATGGTTTGACTCTGATTGATTTCTCCACTTAAATCAGAGAATCCAAGTATAAAAAATTATTTGTATAAAATCAAATAGTATTTTCTTCTAAATCAAATTATTCATCTAATGCTTTAATATATGCCTCTAACTTGGCTCTATACATACACGTCGGCATATTCTTTACTAGATTAATCAGCTTTGACTTATCAATAGTTTTATTATGATAGGCAGCCGTTTCGACAGAACCAAAGGAAACATCATCTTTACCGGCTGCATAGGTTGCCACCTCAAGCATTGCATCAGGATGACCGGCATCAAACCAATTAAAATTATCGCCTAAATTGACAAATTTTAATTTATCATTATCAAGATAATGCTGAATGACATGTAAAATCTCAATCTCTCCCCTATCTGACGGCGTCAGTTTTTTGGCAATTTTAACAACCTGTTTGTCAAAAATATACAGTCCGATAATAGCAAGGTCAGATTTTGGCTGTTTTGGTTTTTCTTCCATATTGATAACATTGCCGTCATCATCAATTTCAGCAACTCCAAAAAGTTCAGGGTCAGAGACCGAAAATCCAAATATAAGTGAACCTGACTGATAGCTATTAACTGCATCGATAATTTTATCGACAGGGTCAAAAACATTATCACCAAGCAACAGGACAACATTATCATCGCCGATAAACTCCTCCCCCAGCACAAATGCATCGGGGATTCCTTTGGCAATTGACTGAATCTCATAGCTGATTTTAATACCATATTTAGATCCGTTACCAAGTAGATGTTGGTATACGGGAAGGTCTCGTTTGGTTGATATTAGCAGGACATCTTTTACACCTATTGCCATAAGTGTGGAAAGAGGATAATATATCAGCGGTTTATCGTACACAGGGAGTAATGGTTTACCGATGACTTGTGTCGCAGGATGGAGTCTGGTGCCTTTTCCACCTGCTAAAATTATTCCTTTTTTTATTTTGTCATTCATTATGATTTATATCCTTTTAGCTCTACATATTCTTCTAATGCATCTTCCCAATGTTTCATTTTGTAAATCTTAGATAATTTCGAATTATCCATTGCACAATACTGCGGTCGTTTGGCATGCGTGTGAAATGAATCATACGACACAGGTGTAAGGTCAGCATTTAAATGACAAATATCAAATATTTTTTTTACATATTGATACCACGAACAAGCCCCGCTGTTACAGCAATGATATATACCATACTCGCTAAAAACACTCTCAATAATTTCTTGCAAAGCTAAAGCGACATCTTTTGTGTGAGTCGGCGACATTATTTGATTATCGATGACATTCAGTTTTTGTTCGGTTTTGGCAGCATGTACCATTTTTTCAACAAAATTAATATTTGGGTCATTTGATTTTTTTGAACCGAACAATGAAGACACTCTAAATATAAAATACTTCTTAGCATATACTTTTATAAATGTCTCCCCCGCAAGTTTAGAAGTACCGTATACATTTAACGGTACAGCATCGTCATCTTCCTTGTGAAGAATATTTTCAGTTCCTTCAAAGACATAATCGGTGCTTATATGTATCAAAGTTATATCATTTTGAGCTGTAAATTCAGCAAGTTTCATTACAAAATTTGCGTTAATGGCAAAACTTAGTGCAGAGTTATCTTCGCATTGGTCAACTTTGTGATATGCTATACAGTTTATCAGGTAATCACAATCTTTGTATTTTGCCAGTACTTCGTTCGGTTCATCTGTTTCAGCATCAAAATCAGCACGTGTGCTTGGAATGATTTTAATATTTTCAGATGTTGTATATTTTTGTATATCTGTGCCGAGCTGTCCGGCAGCACCGAGTAAAAGTATTTTTTTCATAGTTATTCGATATCTAAAATACCGCCGTATTTTTCTAATTCTTTAATACGTTTATGCCACTCAACCAACTGTTGGTACCATTCAAGAGTAATAGTCGAATCATCTTTTATAAGTTTTCCACTTTGCAGAGCATGTAATATTTCAAGAACGCCGTCTTTTAAATTACGTTTAGCTTTCCATCCAAGTCTTGTTTCTATTTTATCAAAATTAAGCCGATAGCTTCGGATATCAGGGTCGCCATACCATTCTATTTCTATTTTTTCATTAAGAAAATCTGATACGATACAAACAATCTCTTCTGCTAAGTCTTTGATTTGGAAATTATGTTTTTCAGAACCGACGTTAAATATCTCCCCATTGATTAAAGAGCTGTCTGTTTCGAGCAGTTGACAGAACAAATCGGTAGTATCCTGAATATGCAGCATCGGTCGATACTGGGAACCATCCCGCATAAGTGGAAGTTTTCGGTTCTTAAAACAACCGTACGTCATTCCGTTTACTGCCAAATCAAACCGCATGCGGGGAGAAAGCCCATAGACTGTTGCCTGACGAACAACTGTAACAGTGAATTTATCATCGGCAAGCGGCAGGACTCCCTGTTCGGCTTGTTCGTTTGCCTTGGCATACACAGTAAGCGGATTGGTCGGACAGGTTTCATCAAGAAGTTCATCATGGTACCCATAGATAGAAGCACTTGACGGAAGGATATATTGTGCAACACCATTTTCTTTGGCAAGAGCTGCTGTGTTGATTCTGCTCTCGGCATTTATTTCAATAGTAGGTTTTTTGAAGAGTTCTGCTGATGGGTCGTTTGAGATAGCAACTAAATCTATGACTGCATCAACTTCTTTAAAATACTCTTTGGTAAGTTTTCTGGAATCTTCTTGTATAATGCGAAGTGATTTATTTTGAGATAATTTATCAGATCCAAAGAAGAAACGGTCGACCGCAGTTACTTTGTAATTTTTAGAAAGTAATTTTGGAACAGATCGGAAGAGCGTCGTGTAGGGAAAGAGTGTAGATCTCGGTGGTCGCCGTATCATTAAAAAAAAAAAGAAAAAAAAAGACAAAAAAAAAAAGAAAAAAAGTGTAAATGGTACGGACAAGGTAAAACAACTA
>CALCCW010000324.1:0-3222 GCA_937900185.1 uncultured candidate division Zixibacteria bacterium
GTTCGTGGCTATTTGAAGTAGATCATGTCTCTATTTATGTTCGTATGTGTTAATTTGTTTTTTTTTTTTTTATATTTATTTGTTTATTTTTTTTTTCAAGCAGAAGACGGCATACGAGATATATCAGTGTGATGGAGTTCAGACGTGTGCTCTTCCGATCTGACTGCTTGCCAATGTTGTCGGGTACGGATTTATTGTCCCATTTACCGTTATGTCTGATATGACTATCAATAATAACGGACTTCTCGGATGGGACAACCCCTTTTATTTCGCTCTCACAATTGGAGCTGTTTATTTGTTGACTACAATTCCCGACAAAGAGGGGGACAAAAATACAGGGAAGAAAACATTTGCGGTAATATTATCGACTCCATTAGTTAAACTTTTGGCATTAATTCTCTTGATAGATTCTGTTGTGGTGGCAAACAGTTCACATTTTACACTATTGGTCATTCTTTCAACCATTTCAATTCTGACAGTAATAATAACTCTTTTTTCTGATTCTGAAAAAATTCTCTTTTTGTCGATTAAACTGCCGATACTTCTACTGACTATATTAGCAGGCTATTTTTTCTATATATATGCGATATTTATTGTTGCTCTGCTTATTGGAACTCGTCTATATTATAGAAAACGATTTAAGATGGAATACCCAAAACTGACATGAAAAATATATTTCTCATAATTTTTTTTATTACACTTTTAGGATGTGCTACACATCCAAGATACAGAACCGGTGGGTATGAAATCCGTCCTGAAGTAAAAAATTTAGACAATTCTCCGACAACATCTGAAAATATCAAACTGGGACTTATCTTACAGTCATATTTGGGCAAACCATACAAAGGCAAATCAAAATATGAAGAGGGTCTTGATTGTTCCCATTTCACTCGCACTGCTTTCCAAAAATATAATAGGATTATTCTTCCAAGAACAGCTGCTGAACAATATGCCGGCGGGAAAGAGATTCATTTTAGATATCTTCGGTATGGTGATTTAGTCTTTTTCAAAACTGATAAGAAAAAAGTATCCCATGTTGGAGTCTATGTAGGCGACCGTCAATTTATACACGCCTCAACATCACGTGGTGTTATTATCAGTAACCTTGATGAAAAGTATTGGTCCGAGCGATATGTCGGGGCAAGACGGTATTTGAAATAATTATATTTCTCCCCGTATAAGAGAGCATGACAAAAGCTGATATAAAACTCAAACTCCAAAATCTACCGAAATCATCAGGGGTCTATCTTTTTAAAAACAGAGCGGGCAAATATATTTATATAGGGAAAGCAAAGAATCTAAAAAACCGAGTCCGTACATATTTTCAATCAATACAAAAACTTGACCCAAAAACAGCCCGTATGATTTCAAAAGCTGACGATTTTGAACTGATGGAAACTGCCAACGAAGTAGAGGCTTTAATTCTTGAAGCAAACTTGATACGGGAATACAAACCGCAATACAACGTTGATCTCAAAGATGATAAACATTTTCCATATATAAAAATAACGACCAAAGAACCATTTCCGAGAGTGTTGATTGTACGTAAAATGGAAAATGACGGCTCGACATACTTTGGTCCATATACTAACTCAAGGGGAATGCGGCGAACAGTACATTTTCTCACCGGACTTTTTAAAATCAGAACCTGTTCCTTTACAATACCGCATCCTAAAGGGAAAAAATATGAAGTCTGTTTAGACTACCGTATCAACCGATGCGGAGGGGCATGTGTCGGATATCAAACAGAGGAAGAATACAAGGAGCTTATAGATTCGGTGCTAATGGTACTCTCCGGGAAATCAAATAAACTGATTGCCAATCTTTCAGAAAAGATGAAAAGAGCATCGGCAGCAATGAATTTTGAAGATGCTGCCGAAGTTCGTGACCAGATTGAAGCATTGCAGTCGGTCAAAGTGAAACAAAATGTAGATGTCGGCGAAATTGTCAATCGTGATATTATCTCTATTGCCAGAGAAGAAAAAGATGCTGTTGCTGTTGTCTTGCAAATTCGAGAGGGTGCATTAATTGGCAGGCAGGATTTTCAGCTTCGATTTGAAGTAGATGAAACCGATCAAAATATTTATGATACTTTTGTTGCTCAATACTATAACCATCAACCGAACATGCCGTCACAAATTTATTTGCCTGTAGAACTGCCCGATATAAAACTTCTTGAAACATGGTTTAAAAAAGAAAAAGGAAGTAAAGTAAAAATCGTCACTCCAAAAATAGGGGATAAATTTCGGCTTGTCGACCTTGCTGCCCGCAATGCCCGTCTGCTTTTGGATGAACTGCTTATTAAAAAAAGAACCTATACAGAACGTACTTCCAAAATGGTGACTTCTTTAAAAGATGATCTTAAACTTTCCCGTTCACCTCGTGCGGTAGTCTGTTTTGATATTTCCAATACAGGCGAAACCGATGCAGTAGGGTCGTGTGTTTATTTTGAAAATGGTAAACCGAAAAAAAATCAGTATCGTCATTTCAAAATTAAAGGAGTTAAAGGACAGGATGATTTTAAAATGATGCGGGAAATTATCGGTCGCTACTTTTTTAAAATTAAAGATGAGAATTTATCACCTCCTGATTTGGTTGTGGTCGATGGCGGTAAAGGACAGTTGTCATCGGCAGTTGCAGAACTCAATTATCTTGGGTTTGACCAACAGCCGATTATCGGACTTGCCAAACGGCTTGAAGAAGTGTTCCTGCCGAATCAAAGTGACCCGATGACAATCAGTAAAAGCTCTCCATCGTTGATTCTGCTCAAGCAAGTACGCGATGAAGCCCATCGTTTTGCGATTACCTATAACCGCAATGTTCGTTCCAAACGGACTATTACGTCAGCACTTAATAATATCAAAGGGGTCGGTCCTTCTAAGCGTGATGCACTTCTTAAAAAATTCGGCTCGGTCAAACGTATCAAAGAGATGCCTCCTGAAAAACTTGCCGAACTCAAAGGTATCAATCTTGCACTTGCCAAAACAATCCTCAAAGAACTTAAGAAGAAGTAAACAATTGTGAAGCCAACATGTCGCCGTGGCAATCTCATGCTTTAAACACCCCTTAACCGACTCTTAAAAGAGGGGAAATGACAATTATAAAAACATTAAAAAAATGTCATTCCCATGAAAATGGGAATCCAGTTTTTTGAACATTTTTACTTGTAATTTCATCACACTCACAACGTTACAGCAAAATTGGTTCGTTTCATACAAATTT
>CALCCW010000325.1:0-2588 GCA_937900185.1 uncultured candidate division Zixibacteria bacterium
ATGTCTCGATATGTTAGTTTGTGTTATTTCTCTAGTCATCCTTGATTTGTTCACAGACATATATTGTTTGTTTTTTTTTTTAATGATACGGCGACCACCGAGATCTACACTCTTTCCCTACACGACGCTCTTCCGATCTATTGTACGAGATAAATAAGCACAAGTAAAAATGCGACCGGTTTTGAAAGAAATATTCCTAATTTCTCAAATTGAATCATCTGCGTAACCTTTTATTACATCACCAAAAATATCATAGCCATTAACTGATGAGACTTTTATATCAACCATATCACCAACATGTATATCTTCAGCATCAGTAATAAAAATCTCCAAGTCTACTTCTGGACAGTCTCCATACGTTCGACCAACCGCCATGCCTTCTTCAATAGAATCAATAATAACACGTTGTTCAGACTCTATCAAGCTGTTATTTTTCTCAAAAGCAATTTCCTGTTGAATAAGCATTAAACGGTCAAGTCGTTCCTGTTTCACATTTTCATCAATTTGGTTCGGCATTTCAGCCGCCGGAGTATCATCTTCTTGCGAATACGTAAATACACCCATGCGGTCAAATTTTGATTCTTTTATAAAATCGGCTAATTCTTCAAACTGCTCTTCGGTTTCACCGGGGAACCCAACAATAAAAGTTGTCCGAAGTACTGCATCTTTTGAGATTGTCCTTATTTTTTTCACTAACTCTCTAACATGTTCAGAATCGATATTACGTTGCATGCCTTTGAGAATTTCAGTATTAACATGTTGAAAGGGAAGGTCAAAATAATTGACTGTTTTATTATCAGCAGCAAGATATTGTATTACTTCATCAGAAAGTTCAGCCGGATACAGATACATCAGACGAATCCATTCAACTCCTTCGACTTTATCAAGCTCTTTTAAAAGAGTGATAATATCCGGTTTTTCATCTCCTTTGTAATTATAGCCGTACATGGTAGCTTCCTGCGAGACTAAAATAAGTTCCTTTTTCCCATTTTGAGCCAGATACTCAGCCTCTCGAATAATTGAATCAAGCGGTCGTGATCTGAATTTCCCGCGCATTCCGGGGATAGCACAATAAGTGCATCCTCTATCACATCCGTCAGAAATTTTAAGATACGAATAAGGGTAATCATCTGCGATAAAGCGATTATTCCAACTTAGATATCCAAGTTTGCGAGCTTCCATTTTAACAGTTATCTTATTTTTTTTAGAACCATTTACTGCTTTTGCAAGAGAATCTAAGGCACCTAAACCGAAAGCACCATCAAGTTCGGGCATCTCTTTCAGCATATCATCACCGCTTCTTTGAGAAAGACAACCGGAAGCATAAAGAGTTTTTAAATATCCGTCTTTTTTTAGTTGTCCAAACCGCAGCAGTTCGTTGATAGATTCTTCTTTGGCGGGTAGAATAAAACCACAAGTGTTGACAATAATAGAATCAGCTTTTTCCGGATCTCTGACCGGAGTATGCCCCTCATGAATTAAACGGGCATAGATATAATCAGCATCAACATCATTTTTAGGACATCCCAATTTATGAACATAAAATTTCATTACAATTTAACTCTTTCTACAGAGTCCGGAAAATTTGGCACAAGAAGAGAATCATTACAAAATGACTGATACTTTTGAGAGATAAAAATAATTCTGTTTAATTCTTCATTTACATCAAAAAATGATATTTCTTTAATCTCTTGCTTCTTATTGTCTGTTATGACAATCAGACTATCCGGAAAATCTCCAATTACATTTTCTTTTTTTATCAATCGAAACTTTAAATCAGGGTGTAGTATATAAGATTTATAGAATTCGTCAAGTTTAGTTATAAAGAGAATATCATCATTTGAACTGTCGTCCCCTTTTTCAATAATAAGCTGATTATTAGAAGCAACATATGTAAAGTAATGCTTTAAATCGTACACGTAAACCTCATCACCGATAGAGATATGGTAACGCCCATCCTTTGCCATTTGAGCATCACCATAGGTAGAATCGACAGTTTCAAAAATATCTGATTCAATCACAGAGATAAAGCTAAAATGCATACAATTGGCATTTTTTAGTTTTTCTTTGATTTCTCCTAAAGAGTCAGCAAAAGCAATTTGCAAAGGGAGGCAAAGTAAAAAGAAAACGATTATTTTTTTCATAGATATTATACTCTGATTATGTCAATCAGTTCGATTCAGAATTAACTTCAGGCTCAACTACCGTAGCAGCACCACCGGCATAAAGATTTTCTAAGAATGTTTTATCAACTAAAACATCACGGGCTTTTGACCCGTCAAATGGAGTTACAATCCCCGCCTGTTCCAGTTTATCTATCAAACGTGCTGCTCTCTGGTAACCGATACCCAGTCTACGTTGTAGTAATGATACCGAGCCTTGTTTATGACGTATCACCACTTCGCATGCTTCTTTAAATAAAGGGTCTCCTAAATCAATTTCTGTACCGGTAGGTTCACCCGATGATTGTGAAATAGTTTCAATTGTCATCATTTCAAGACCTTGTTCTCTGATAAAGCTTACAATAGTAAGATCGGAAGAGCACACGTCTGAACTCCAGTCACACTGATATATCTCGTATGCCGTCT
>CALCCW010000326.1:0-2263 GCA_937900185.1 uncultured candidate division Zixibacteria bacterium
AGCAGAAGACGGCATACGAGATATATCAGTGTGACTGGAGTTCAGACGTGTGCTCTTCCGATCTCTCAAAAAACATCGTAGTTCATATATATCTCTTGCTTTGATAACGGTAGCGATAATTATAATAGGAACTATGGTTTATTTAAAAAATTTTCCGTCGGATTATTCAATAATGTTTTTTCAAGAATATAAGATATTGTTTTTTATAATGTTTTCTTTACTTTTAACGGCGGTATCATTCTTGTTTAATATAAAAAGATTTTTGTGGTACGCTGTCATAATAATGCTGTTGTTTTTCCTTAGTAGTATAATGCAGTTTAATCAATCATATTTATTAACTTTTACAGGTATAATAATTATTGCGAACGGATTAAAGCACATAATAGAGTTTATCAAAAAATATCCAAAGCAAGATAGTGCGATTGAAAGCAATGGAGTCTGACTTGGAAAAGAACCAACCTGAACAAAAACCTAAAATGGAACTTGACCGACTTATACATGAACCGGCACGTCTGTCGATTATGTCGTATCTCTATGTGCTGGAATCTGCAGATTTTCTTTTTTTGTTGAGCCAAACCGGACTAACTAAAGGAAACTTGTCATCGCATTTGAGCAAATTAGAAAATGCCGGTTATGTAGAGATTCAAAAAGAATTCATCGAAAAAATTCCTCGTACAATGATGTCAATTACAAACGCCGGTCGAGAAGCTCTGCTCAAGTATCGTTTTCAGATGCGGGAGATGCTTAAGAAGTTTCCTGAAGAGAAAAATATTTTAGATCTGTATTGAGAATTTAAATATGATTATTGACTGTTTTTGTAATCTTTGATTGCTGCACGGATAGCATCGGGGGCGATTGTTGAGCAGGCGATTTTTTCTTCGGGAAGACCGTTAAGCATTTCAACAATATCCATTTTAGTCAACTGTTCGGCTTCCTCGATAGTTTTGCCAATGAGCATTTCAGAGGCTGCCGATGATGTCGCTATTGCGGCAGCACATCCGAAAGTTTTGTATTTCAAATCAGCAATTTTGCCGTCTTCGACTTTGATATACATCATCATAACATCGCCGCAGTTCGGGTTGCCGACTTTGCCGATACCATCGGCGTTTTCGATTTCGCCCGTGTTGCGAGGGTTCTGAAAATGTTCCATGACTGTATCGTTATACATGGCGGTAATGTACGGAAATTGCCAAATTTGGCAAGCGAGAAATTGAGGGGGCTATTCTAAATACTCGGAATGGTTATCTTTAAGCCAACTTTCTAATTTATATTTTAATTCTTTGGCTATATACATTGCTTCAGTTACATCTTGTTCGCTAATAGTTCCAACGGCATCATATTCTGCATTGTTTCTTTTTTTTCTAATTTCATGAATTACAATTCTTGTTACACTATCTGTACCCAGTGTAAAATTTAAAGAATCTATAGTTTTTTCGTGATGTCCTCTATCTACTGGAAGTCTATATCCTGAAACTTTTAAAGCAATTGCCGCAATAGTCATTATATTGTTGTATGCAAAAGCCAATCTCCAGTCAGGAGTAATTTCCTTAATTTTTAACTGAATTTCATTTACTTTTATTTTTTTAAGGAGAGCAGTAATTTCAACCTTGCTAGTTTGATGCTCTTTTAACCACCTATTATTTAACCAATCTTGTAATGACATCAAGTTCTCCAAACAAAGATATTATATTAGTTTTCAATACTGAATTCAAAAAATGATTTTCTTCTATTTTGTCATTTAATAATATTAAAATTGGATATATAGAAAAGTTAATTTCTCTTTGTAAAACATCTTCAAGTGGTTTTAGTAAAATAGCAAATTCTCTAAATGATAAATCTGAAATAAATAATAAATCAATATCGCTGTTGCCGGTATCTGTTTTTTGAGCTACAGAACCATATATAAACGCTACTTCAATTTTATCTTTTAATGGGTCTAAAGCTTGTTTAATTATATCAACAACACCAAAAGTTTTAACTACAATTTCCCTTAGATCATTGTAAATGAAACAATTTTTATTTACTTGGTAATATCTACGATTTCCTCTGAATTCAGTATTCAGTATTTCAGCATCAACCAAATTCTTTAATTCTTTTTGCACAGACCCAGGCGATGAACCCAATAACCTTATAATTTCAGATCGGAAGAGCGTCGTGTAGGGAAAGAGTGTAGATCTCGGTGGTCGCCGTATCATTAAAAAAAAAAACAAACGATCGTCTCACAACCTACCTCACCTCGATCGCATATGATCATACCTCTCTC
>CALCCW010000327.1:0-3375 GCA_937900185.1 uncultured candidate division Zixibacteria bacterium
TATTAATATGTTTTTTTTTTTTTTATTTGTGTGTTTTTTTTTTTTTTTTCAAGCAGAAGACGGCATACGAGATATATCAGTGTGACTGGAGTTCAGACGTGTGCTCTTCCGATCTCATCTGTTATACCAAGTTTCTCAGATAAAGACGATATTGATACTGTATCATTTTCTGATATAAAATTCAGTGCTTCTTTTTCAACTTCTTCTAACCAGTTTTCAAATAATTGACGAAGTTCGGGAGTTGCATAGGCAGCCATTTCGCTCGTACGTTCAACAGATTTTGACATTTGTGAGCACATTTTCATTCCCATCTCCATAGACGGTCCCCCGCCACCCATCATTTTTTTCATCATTCCCATCGGATCCGGTTTGGAATCTGCATTTTTGTTTTCACAAGACATTTCATTTCTCCTTTGTTCTCTTATCTAAAGAGTTGTTTGCTTTGCCAACATTATGATTTTGACTATTTCCGGTTTTGCTACAGAGTATTTTATAAAAGGACCTTTCCTCTCAGATTGTAATATGCCTAACTCTCTAAGTACTTTTAAATGATGAGAGACCAAACTCTGCTGTAATTTAACTTTTCTCACTATTTCTGAAACGTGCAGCGGCTTATCAAGCAAAAGAGATATAATCTTAAATCTTGATTGGTCTCCAATAGTTCGCAGTAAATAGGCTGCTTTTTCTTCTCTTGTCATAATTCTCCAAATAAACAGATCTGTTACCACCATATCAACGGCTATTCATATTAACGAATATTGATATATATGTCAAGAAGAATTTTAATACTAATCAAATAGACTATTGCCGGCTTTTTGGGCTTTTGTTTTAGATTTATGTCCAAACAGAGTAAGACCAAAATTAAGACCGAATCTTATGCTAAATTTTTCAGTCAACTGAATACCTTGCACATATTGATATAAGGGGATATCTACTTCAGACCAAAATCTTATAGCTGTTTCACCTTCTCCAAAGATTACTTTTGAAAACCCTGGTGTGAAATATATATAATCACCTCCGCTGTTTGCAAAAGTTATATCATTAAAAATATCTTGTTCACGATTAATAAATTTAATTTGAGAATTTATATTATATGATGCTCCGACCGGAGCAAAGGTAATATTAAATCCGTACGAATATAAATCTCCGATTTTAGTTCTGTTGTTATCATAAGATAAAATCTGACGAGTAAAAAATCTCGTATCAAACGACCATCCGGGTTTAAACATAATTGCGGCAATCATACTGATTATCGGATCAAATGTACCGCTGGCAAAATTCTTTTCATCGGTAATGACATTGGTAATTCCGTTGCCTGTGGGTATTGTAGAACCGATTGCTAATTGTATGTTTGTTGGCTTTGAAAACAAACGAGGTGAAGAAAAATGTCTGACCAAAAGAGAAATATCGCCGACATTTGTTTCCTGCTTATCAAAATTCAAATTGACAGAACGGTTTATTATCAAAGGCAGAGAAATCGAAAAGCTCATTTTATTTGATACTCCGATATTTGCATAACTACTAATAATATGAGATTCTGTCTTCTGCTCTAATAAATCAACTATATTGTTTTTCCCTTGTCTAAGTTGATCACGACGGGTAAAACTATAATTAAAACCAAGTTGTAAATCACCTTTATGGATAATAGAGGTTTCAGATCTGCCGACCGGCAGGTTAGGAGAAGATCAAAGTGCTCATTGGGCAAATAAATCTGTTGAAAATAGTAACATCGCTATGATGAGTGATATTTGTGTATCAAATTTATTCATCTTTATTACTTTCCAAGTTGAGGTTTACAATAGAAGGGAGTTTACCCCTTCTATTGTTGGGTCTGGTTTACAATGGTTGTCCTAAACCTGCTTGTTTAAGAGTTTCCATATCTACCCCATTATTACAGCAGCAGGACGACAGTTTTCCGTCAATTACTACGGCGGGAAGCGACTTTATACCGTATGCTTTTGCTTTGTCATTACATTCATCAGTTTCGCATCCTTTGTTTAAATCATAGACAACGATATCACAGGATGAACAAGCTGCTTCTTGCACCTGTTTTACGGTATCTTCACAGACTGAACAGCCGGCAGTAAAGACTTCGATTTTTCTTTTTTGAGACATTTGAAAATTCCTTTCTGTTTGAGTTACTTTGTATTATTTACAATTCGGACACTCGTTTATTATGTCCAAACTGTTATTATGGTTTTTCTTTTTAAGAGGTACGTTATTCCAGACAGATGCTATTATTAATAGTGCGGCTCCAAAATAAAAAATATAATCGGATAACTCATAATATTTGCCTGCTATAATTATCACTGAACCTAATAGACCAACCGAGAACGGTATATAACCTCTTCTTGTCTTCGCTTTATATGCTAAACTAAATAACGAAATACTTAAGAGTACGCCGATAAACAGATAAAAGTAAGGTCCAATCATCAGAAAGCCTAAACCCAGCGATGATAGTATCCCGGCATAAATCGGCCAGCATGCCGGACATGTGGCATTTGGAAGTAGTGCGGCTCCAATTCCGGGGATTGCTGAAAGAATTTTTTTTATCATTTTAATATCCTTTGGCTTTAGTCAAATTAGCTTTAATAAGTTCTTTTGACGGAAACCCTTCCATTGTTTCACCGTTTTTATAACGGCGGCACCTCATAGAATATTCTGTTGATGCATCTTCAATAATTTCAAGATCTGTATCATTGATTCTTATAGAGGGTGAACCAAGAAAACGATATTTCAATGCTTCTTCCGGACTTTCAACATCGATAATTTTAATCTCTGCTTTTATTCCTGTTTCATCTAATAATTCTTTTAAATTGGCTAAAGTAATCTTATGATTAGGACATCCTTCAAAATATAATAATTCAATTTTCATTTTGTTATTCTCCTTTAGAAAGTGATTCAATTATAGGACATTCTTTTATGGTTTTTGATTTTTGACATTCAGTAACGAGTTTTGATAATATTTTTTTTAATTTTGAGAGTTGTCTTATTTGTAAATCAATATGCTCTAACTTACTCTCAGCAATTATTCTTACATCACAACATTTGTAAATATCACCATCTGCTATTGCCAACAGTTCTTTTATCTCGACAAGAGCAAAACCAAGTTCCTTGGCATTTTTAATAAAAATAATTCGTTCTACATCCTTAGAGGTGTATTGCCTGTATCCGCTCTCTGTTCTTATTGGTTTGAGCAGTAAGCCTTTTTTCTCATAAAACCTAATAGTTTCTTTGTTTACACCGGCTTTTTGGGCTAATTCACTTGTTTTTAAAATGTCTGTATTCATTTTATTCTCCAATTTCTATATTATTAAACAAGATCGGAAGAGCACACGTCTGAACTCCAGTCACACTGATATATCTCGTATGCCG
>CALCCW010000328.1:0-20483 GCA_937900185.1 uncultured candidate division Zixibacteria bacterium
AAAAAAGCCATCGATGGTGTCGAAACAAAAAAGAAATTATTAATACCGCCACCGGGAAGATTTTCCGGAATAGAATCGGGCGAGTAGAGAAACTCAAGTTGTTTTTCTACAGATTTCCCAATCGATTCAACCTCATCAATATTATATCCGGGAGGAGGATTGATGCCTCCAGACACAAAACTTTGATTACCGTTTGGCAGATACTCTGCTTTGGGCATAAGCCAAGCGGTGAGACCAACAGAAATAACAATAATTCCTAATATAACTCCAAGCCTTCTTATGTTGTTTTTGTTTATTGTATCAACAAAATGTGCAATAAGCTGAGAGAAACGACTTAAAAAATCAGAAGTCCCATTGGTTGTATCTTTCGAGGCTGAAAGAATTCTGGCAGAGAGTGATGGGATTACTGTTACTGAAACTATCAACGAAATTACAATAGCAGAACAAATCGCAATCGCAATATCCTTAAACAGTTGACCGGCACGTTCCTGAACAAACATGATAGGTAAAAATACTGCCACCGTTGTAACTGTCGATGCCACCAATGCACCCCATACCTCTTTAGTGGCATCCAAGGCAGCCTGAAATTTTTCTTTACCCATCTGCAAGTGACGATAAATATTTTCAAGCACAACAATAGAACTGTCAACAACCATGCCAACCGCAAATGCCATTCCCGCAAGAGATATGACATTGATAGAACGACCAAATAATTTCATAGCAAAAAATGTTGCAATGATAGAGATAGGAATTGAAATACCAATAATAAGAACAGCAGCTTTTGAACGCAAAAATATAAAGAGAGAAAGTATCGCAAGAAGACCGCCTAAATAAATATTATTAAAAACCAAATCAATCGCAGAATTAATATACACCGTCTGTGAATAGACATTTTCAATAGACATTCCACGTGGTTCCATTATTTCTTTATTTATCAATTTCGTCTCTGCCATGAGATTATCCATTACTTCAATAACGTTTGCCCCAACTTCTTTTTGGGCGTTAAACGCAATAGCAGTTTTCCCGAAATGGCTTACTAAGGCTTGAGGTTTTTGGTATGCAAGCTTAACGTCAGCAATATCTTTAATTCTTATTGCTACACCATTTTTTACTGTAACAATAGTCTGCTTGACTGATTCGATAGACTCATATCTTGCTACCGTACGTACTACATAGCGGCGTTTCCCTTCTGAAAAATCACCTCCGGAAATATCACGGTTTTCTGAACGAAGTGCCTGAATTATTTGACTGACTGTTATCCCTGACGATGCGACTAAAGCAGGGTCAAAGACAACATGTAATTCCTCTTCTAAACCTCCAAAAATATTAATTGAAGATATCCCTTTCACACGCTCCATGCGGGGTTTTACATAATCTTCAATAAATGTTTTCTGATAAGGAAGATATATACTGCTGTCGTCTGATTTTATAACAAACCATGCTATAGCATCATCAAAAGGACCCGATGTTGATATGATAGGTTGTTCTGCATTTTCAGGATAGCCGGGAACTTCGTTTAACTTATTTGAAACCCGAATAAACATTTCAGAAATATCTGTACCAGCCGGAAACTCTAATGAAACCGAGCCGGAACTGGTATTTGAAGTTGAAGTCATTTTTAAAACGCCTTCAATTGATTTAAGATATTTCTCCTGTTTATCAATAATTTCTTTTTCTATTTCATTTGGTGATGCCCCCGCCCAGACTGTAGAAACATTTATTACCGGTCGTTGTACTTCGGGAGTTAATTGCACCGGAACTGTCTGTAAAGCTAAAAAACCGGTTATGACTGTTATAAGTACAGCAACAATGACGGTTACAGGATACTTTATTGAAGATTGGATGATATTCAATTTTTATTCTCCTGCTTCATTTTCAGGAGTTTGCTGAGAATCTTCTGACGCTTTCTCATGACCGGTCATAACTGCTGCACCGGGGTAGACACGCTCATTACCTCGCACAATAACTTCCATACCAATTTTAAGTGTCGGCGACTGTACTGCGTTGAGAGTGCCGTCAGTTGCAAGAATTGTTACAGGAGAAAGCGATGCTTTGCCGTCTTTTATTGTATATACAATCGTATTATTGCCTTGACGGACGATTGCATCTTTGGGTACTGCGATTGAATTAAATTCCTTTTTTAATGAAAGAGTAATCTGTACAAGCATTCCACTGGCTAAAATCTCATCATTATTTGTCACTTCAATAATAACAGGATAGGTATGAGTTTTTTCAGATGCTGTCGGAGAAATACCTGTTACAATACCGTTTAAAATCTCATCATGCGACGATTGCCGTACTAAAACAGTACTGCCGATTTTTAATTGACCAAAATATTTTTCCGGTAAATCAGCAATTATCTTAATCTTTGAAATATTAACCATTTCAAAAACTGCTATCCCGGGGGTCACCCATGAACCGATATCAACAAACCTTCTACCTGTATAACCGGCATACGGTGCCTTTATCTGAGTATTTTCAAAATCAATTTCAAGTTGAGATCTCTCAGCGTCAGCTTTTTGAAATTTAGCCGTTTGAATTGCATCCCATGCAATAGCAGAATCCAACCCTGACTCAGAAATAAGATTATTTTTCCGCAGTTCAACTGCTCGTTTTTTTTGATCACGTGCTAGTCCTGCTTGTACTTCTGCCTGAAGTGCTTCGGCTTGTTTTGCCTGAAGCAAAAGTAAAATTGGTTGAGAATCAATTGAGAGAAGTACCTGTCCTTTTGATACTTTCGTTCCTTCCAAAGTTTCTATCGATTGTACCCGTCCTGAAATTTCAGCGACAATATTACTTTCTATAAGACCTTTTGTCCTGCCGATAAGTTTGATTTGATTATTAAAATTCTTCTGCACTACTTTATCAGTAACTACTATTACCGGTCCTTGTCCAAATACCGATGAAACCGAAAATGCAAACAGCACAAATGAAAAATATAGTATACATGTTCTCAAGATTACCTCTCTATCATATGTTGAATACAAAAAACAAAACTTTTTAAGCTTAACGTAAATATACTTGGTAAGTTTCAATTAACTTATATAATTATATACATAAACCAATCATTTATTTTTTTATGGGCAATTTAAAGGCATGGGACCGCCTGGAGTACCAAACATATATGCAATTAAATAGACTAAATCTGAAATATTTATGAGTAAATTGCCGTCAACATCTGCCTCTTCAAAACAAGGTGGTGCCTGCCCTGTGGGAGTTCCAAACATAAAATTTATGAGAAAAACTAAATCAGAAACATTTATTTCATCAGCTGAGTTATTATTTACATTTCCACGGATGAAATTACAGCAGTTTTCACAGGCGTCACCTCGCCCATCAGAATCAGAATCAACTTGAAGCGGGTTATATATCCCGGGGCAGTTATCAACTGATTCACATACCGCATCATTATCTATATCATTAAGAAAATCATTTGGACAGTTGTCACAGTCATCACCAATACCGTCGTTATCTAAATCTGTCTGAGAGAAGTTACTTGTATTAATACAATTATCACAGGAATCTCCAATAGAGTCTAAATCAGAATCAATTTGCAGCGGATTAAAAGTCTGAGGACAGTTGTCAATAGAATCAGTAATTCCATCATTATCCGAATCTAAAGAACAAGCCGAAGACAAAGTCGTCCCTTCTACTTGAAACCACGGATACCCCGGAATATTACTACCCCAAAAGTCATACCATTCATGCCATGAGGCAGGGGAGAGATCAAAATAATAATAATTATCACAACTGTCAGGGAAAGACGTTGTATCAAACAAAAGTGACGGGTAGGTTGGTGCGTGAGCGAAGCTGTCAGCATATTGCACACCAATATAAAACGGTTCATCAATGCAAAAAGTGTCAGGTAAAAATGCAGTGCCGATAGTTGGTATTGTCCATGAAGCAGAATCGCATTCGACCGAAAAACGGTACAGCTCAGCATCCGGTGCCGAACATTTATCACCGGAAATTGTTGAAGAGTAAATTACCACATCCATTTTTACCGGCCAATTATTATTAGTCAATGGAATCAATGTAAATGAGAGAGACTGCACTTGAAAGGGATACCCAGGAGTTGAGCAGTTAGCAGGGTCAAAATACGTAACAATTATATCATTCGGAGCTTGTCCGGTTGCATACCCGCTGCCAACATTAATATGTTTTTTTAGAACACAATCTTCTAAGGATTTTGATGCGGAATATTTTTCATTGATTATTAAATCTGTATCTGTAAAATTGGTATTTCTCTCTGTTGCTAACAGAGTGGATGCGATAAAAATAAGCAGTAAAAAAAGTCGATATTTCATAGAGCACCTCAGAATTTATTGGTATCGTTACAAGGCAGTAATTTATTTATTAGAAAATTCTTTTGTTTCAGCAATAATGGCAGCTCCAACAGAATCACCCCATACATTCACTGTTGTTCGGCATCTGTCTAAAAACCAGTCAATAGCCCAAATCAATCCGATACCTTCAAGCGGAAGTCCGACTGCACCAAGTACAAAGACCATCGTAACAGTACCGGCATGAGGAATACCGGCAGCTCCTATTGATGCGAGAGTTGCGGTGAGAAATATAATGATCTGAGCTGAAAAACTTAAGTCTATTCCGTAAATCTGTGCTATAAATAATGCTGCGACAGCTTCATAGAGAGCAGTCCCATCCATATTTATAGTAGCACCCAAAGGAAGTACAAACGAGGCAGCTCTTTTATCTACATTATTTTTTTCTTCAATACATTCCATAGTAACAGGAAGTGTTGCTGACGATGATGCTGTCGTAAAAGCCGTCGTGAGTGCTTGTCCCATATGTAAAAAATATGGCATCGGCTTCCGTCCGGTAAATATTTTAAGCATTAACGGAAGAATTATGACAGCATGTATGAGCAAGCCCAAAATAACTGTCAGCGAATATAGTCCTAATGAAGAAAGTAACTCTCCAAGTGATTCTTTGTTTTCAGCAACAATACCACCTATTAACGCCATAACTCCAAGAGGAGCAAAATAAATAATCCAGTTTACCAATTTCATGATTGCCGCATTAAGACCTTCAAAAAATTGAATCACCGGTTTTCCTTTTTCACCTATGGTAGTCAAAACCGCTCCAAACAATAATGAGAATACAATAAGAGGTAGAACTTTTCCTTTGGCGGCAGCATCTATAATATTTGACGGGATTAAACTGATGACAACATCTAAAAATGTTTTTCCCTTGCTGCTTGCCACTAAATCGGGAATAAAAGCCCCAAAACTTTCAACACCTACTCCGGGTTTTAAGAGATTTACTAAAATAATACCAATCAATACAGAGAATCCGGTTGTGACTAAATAATACAATAATGTTTTCCCTGTCGTTTTACCAAGTCTGGAAACATCACCTAAAGAAGTTACACCAACAATCATTGACGCAACTATTAATGGAACAACTATCATTTTAAGAGCATTTAAAAACATTGTACCAATAAACCGAATATCTAAAAATAAATCAGAGGCATATATCCCCCCGACAACTCCTAAAACAGTGCCAACTAACATTCCCGCTAAAATTAAATTTCCGCTTTTCCCGGTCATTGATTTCTCTTTTTATGTTTACTGTTTAAACTTTAACATACTATGTAGACATAATAGACGCAACTTAATTGTTTAATTTAAAAGATAACGGCTAATATTAAAAATAATTGCATTTCTTCTTATTAAGCATTATCTTTTTATTAAACAATTTCGTTAGTTGATACGTTACCATATAGCAAACGGAGTTGCTCTAAAACTTAAAACCTTAGGGAGGTTTTTATGAAATTTTTTTTATTTATTCTAATCACAATCGCTTTATGTTATTCATCAGCATTTAGCCAAGATTCAGGAGCAATAGACAGTATTGTTATCGAATGTGACTCATTGATTGTAGGCAGGTCAATGCCAGTTGCTTTTCGGGTTGTAAATGATAAGCAACTAAATGCTATTTTAACCCGTTTTCATGCAGAATTTTTAGAAGGATCATCTGCAAGGTTTGATTCTGTCTCTTACGTTAATCGTCTTAATGATCCATCAATTTTTAATTTTCGTGAATGTGGTGAATATCAAGGTTTTAATAATTTTCAAGTTGGTTTTTATGCTTTTTCAACTTTAAAAAATTTACCTCCTGGAAATGGTGCTATAGTTAATTTTTATTTTACAGGAATTTCTGTTGGGAATTTAGTTATGGACAGTGTTCACTTAGAACCTTCATACGAATTTGTGTTTTCTACAAAAATACCGGATAAATATGAGGTTTTTGAGCCACAATTTGTAAAAAAAGAAATTCGGATTGTAGCCGGTTCACCAAATCCAGTTTTAAACATCGAAAAAAATGTTCTGGCAAATACTGCTGGAAGTTTATTATCTACAGATATATCTGTAAGTTCTCCGATAGGGTATCCTGTAAATATACATCTTAAAGCATTTACAAGATATGACAACTCAGAAACAACTTCTAATTTACCGGCAATAATTGAAAATGAAGGATACACTTTTGAATGGACTCCTTCAATTTTAGATATAGGAATTTGGCAGGCAGTCATAGAAGGATGTGACTCTTCCGGCGCTTGCGTAGAAGGAAAAATAATTATTCAAGTTGTCGAATCAAGTGAATATCTTATAGAATTTACATCTAATAAAATTCTTGATTTTCATCAACCTCAAAAAATGATATGGGAAGATTTGAATAATGACTTGTATCCTGATATTATTACAACCGGTTATAATGCTGAGCGAAATTCAACTTTTGCTGCTTATGATTTTGATTTTAATAACTACACTTTAACCCCCAGATTTATTTTATCAGGTATTGAATATTTCCGTCCTACTTTTTCTTTAGGTTTTATTGACTCAGATGATATTTTAGATGCAATACATCCGGTTTCATTACCTAATTCAGGAGTAAATGTTCTATCAGGTCTAGGAGATTTTGAATTTGATAATGTAAATCAGCATCTAACTTTAACATCTGAATTTTTGACAAGAAGTGCTGTCTTAAACGATTTTGATGGAGATAAGTTTGTAGATTATGCCTGTGCTGGCGTTAATTCAGTTTTTATATTTACAGGATTAGGTACCGGTTATTTTGTAGAGAACTATAAAATTGAATTGCCTGAAAAAGTACGTTCATTAAATTCTGCTGATTTTAACAGAGATGGTAAAAATGACCTTGCAATCGGTACAGATGTCGGCGTATATATCTACCATAACCTCGGTAATGCTGCTTTCCAATTTATAATGTTTTATCCTCAATCGTATGGTACTGTTGATATTGGTATTACGAATAAAGGTTCAGATTTTAATGGTGATAATTATTATGATTTTGTTATCACAACACCTTCTGTTGGAGGTCAATATAGTGAAATTGTTCTCTATAAAGGAAAAATCGATGGTACTTTTGATACTAATCCGGTGAGAATCTTGAAAGGACAAGTTTTTGGGAATTGTATTGGTGATTTTAATAATGATAATTATTTAGATATTGCCTTTGTTAATGGTTCCAACAAATATATTGGTATTTTGTATGGCGACGGAAATGGTAATTTTAAGAACGAACAGAGATTTTTTATATCAAATATTCCTCTATTTTCAATAAATTGTGTTGATTATGACTTGGATGGAGACTTGGATATCTCGTCTGTAGGGACCGATAATATAAAGGATGGAACTCTCTTTATATTGGAAAATCAGAATAACCCCACATCTGTTGCTAGTAAATCTTTTAATGTGGATATTGTAAACAATGCAGATATGCAGATGACATCACCAGAAGGTAAAAAAATCAACGATGTCAGCAGTACTTTTACATCAAGTTCTACGTATTTAAAAAATATAGACGATAACAACATAATTGATAAAGTGTATTCATTAAAAACAGTTGAATATGGAGCTTATCGAATTGAACTCTCACCGAAAATCAATATTCCGACTAATAATTCGTTTACTGCTGATTTTTCGATTGAGAACGAACGGTTCCGTCTTGCCAAAAATATTCCAATGACTGCTTCCGGATATACTTTTTTAGTCTACCCAACAGGCTCACCTCAAGTGAATCCAACACCGGGACAATTTACAGGGGAAAAACAGCCTTTGTTTACATGGGGGGTGGACAATAAGGTTAATTTCCAACTTGCTTCTGATATTGATTTTAAACAGCTTATTATTGATTCTGTTGTGGAAGAAAATAGTTTACAGCTGTTATCTGAACTATCTGTTACCGACACAACGGCATATTTTTGGAGAGTAAAACCAACTACTCAAGAGACTTATGATGGTATCTATGTCTTTAACTTGGTTCTCAAAGTTTCAACAGATATCGGAGATGACGATGCTTTACCTACTAGTTTTTCACTTTCACAAAATTATCCAAACCCGTTTAACCCGACTACTCAACTAAATTTTTCTTTGCCGGAAAAGGCTCATGTAAAGATGGATATTTACAATATAGTTGGACAGAAAATTATAACTCTAACTGACAGAGAATATCCTGCCGGCGAATATTCTATTGAATGGGATGGTAATACAGCAGATGGCAATAAGGCAGCATCTGGTATTTATCTTATGAGATTTAATACTGATACCTTTTCTGAATCTATTAAGATGATTATGATGAAATAATGACATAAAAATGACATAAGTTATATAAAGAGCCTTTCCTAAGATAGATGGAATGGCTCTTTTTTTTATTTGTTATTTGACTAAAATCAAAGTAATACTTACCATAAATACCGTCTTTAATTAAAAAGGAATGATGATGAACAACTTGAATATACATACAAATCCAGAAACTCAAATTGAACCTCCCAAAAACTCAATTCAAAAATATCGGTTTTTCTCGCAGTTGTTTTCTGTCGCAATCAATATATGGATAGGAATTGAGTTTTACCTTTTTGTCTTATATCTGCAGGATAAAAATGCTCTGGAAAAAGTTGTCAGACCACCCGGAGTAGAGGCTTGGCTGCCGATTGGTTCTTTTGTCTCACTCAGGAATTATCTTGAAACCGGTGTTGTAAATAATATTCATCCTGCCGGAATGATGATATTTATTACGGTGTTATTAACCGCTTTTTTCTTTAAAAAAGGTTTTTGTTCGTGGATTTGTCCTGTTGGCTTTATTGAAGAAATGCTCGGGGATTTATCTGATAAATTATTTAAACGCAGAATCAAACCTCCCAAATGGCTTGATTATCCGCTTCGTTCTTTAAAATATATTATACTTATATTTTTCATGTATACAATCTTGATTGCAATGTCATCATTGGCAATAGAAAATTTTATAGTCACTGATTATAATATCGCTTCTGATTTTCTCATGATGCAGTTTTTTACAAACATCTCACCATTTGCTTTAAAAGTTGTTATCGGACTTGTTCTATTCTCATTAGTTATACGAGGATTTTGGTGTCGTTACCTCTGTCCATATGGTGCCTTACTCGGACTACTCAACTTTATCTCTCCTACCAGAATTGTAAGAAATGAAAAATCATGCATCGACTGTTCATCGTGTACTGCTGCTTGTCCGTCATTTATCAAAGTTGAAAAAGTAAAAGAAGTTTACTCCGATGAATGTACCGGCTGTATGGCATGTATCGACAACTGTCCCGTAGAAAAAACACTTGAAATTAAAATTGTCAAAAAATCTTTGACTCTCAATAAAGCAAAATGGGCAGCTCTCTTGATGCTGTTTTTCTGGGGGTCTATGCTTGGCTATAAGTACTTTGGTCCGTGGCAAAATCAGGTTTCTGATTCTGAATATCGGAGAGTTTTACCGATTGTAGAAAAAGGACAGATGTCACACCCGTAATTTTGTTGACTTTAATAAAAAAAAATATAATGTGTATATAAAATAGGATAATAGAATGAGTTTAAAAAGACAAAAATCTTTTTTTGATATATATGCCCACGAATATGATTGCCTTACAAATGCTTCAAAAAGGAGAGCATCACACAAAAAAGAAGTTGATGCGATAATTAAATCTTTCCAACCGAAGACTGTTTTAGATGCCGGATGTGCTACCGGGTTAACTTCATCATTATTTGCTGAAACTGGGATTGAAACAAAAGGTATCGACAAGTCTCGTCCAATGATTAATATTGCCAAAAATAATTATGTCAATCAAGAAAATCTATCATTCAAAATTGCAAGTTTTGAAAAACTGCCTCAGCTTTATAATAATAAATTTGATGTTGTCGTATGTTTAGCAAATTCTATTTCTGGAGTTGGGTCGCTTCATAATCTATCTCTTGCCCTAAAAGGATTTTACAATTCTTTAAGACCCGGAGGCACATTAGTATTACAATTGCTTAATTATGTGTCAATCGTCGATGGTGAGTTTCTACCTATCAAAGCTACTCGATGCAATAACATTATCTATCAAAGATTCTCCGAACGGAAAGGTAAAAGACTGTATATATATATAAATCGTCTTGATCTTGGTGTTGAACCTTTACAATTTGAAATGTTCCGTCATGAATTTGAAAACTTTACTCCGTCAGAGGTGGTTGCAACTCTCAAGAAATCGAATTTCAAAAAAATAAAAAAGTTTTCTGACCTATTTTTTCAAAAAAAATTCGGAAAAACCTCTCGAGATCTTGTTTTAACAGCGACAAAATCTTAACTCCATTATTTATATTATTTTCCGATACTATATAAATAATTAAGGAGTTTTATATGATTGGAATAATAAGTGCCTTAGATGAAGAGTTGCAGTTATTCTTAGATAATGCAGATGTGCATAATAAAGTTATGCAGTCAAAAATTTCGTTTCATTTTGGAACGTTAGAGGGACATGCTGTTATTTTACTAAAATGTGGAGTAGGCAAAGTCAACGCTGCTATTGCTACACAACTTTTGATCGACAGATTTGGCGTTGATTCTATTATCTTTACCGGTATGGCTGGTGGTTTGGTGCCATATATTCAAAAACAGGATATTGTTATTTCTAATTTTGTTGTCCAATATGATGTTGATCTCACCGCTTTTGGTCGTCGACCGGGTGAAATTCCTGAACTTTCACGTTTGATTGAAGCTGACCAAAAATTAATTAAATCAGCACGAACAGCATTTGACCAATATAAATCTGACCACGAAATACTCTCAAATGTTATAGTTGGAACTATTGCCTGCGGCGATACTTTTGTTTCAGATTCCAAGAAAATTCAATGGCTTCAAACAGAATTTGGTGCGGTTGCTGCTGAAATGGAAGGTGGAGCAGTAGGACAAGTTTGTCAAATGAATAATGTACCATTTGTTATTATCAGGATAATTTCCGATGTGGCATCAGAAACCGCAGCATCTGAATTTATCTTTTCCTTAGAAGATGCTTCCAAATCTACCTTTGGAATTGTGCAGCGGATGTTACAAGCTATGCCCTTACATGAAAAACGTGAACTGTTTGCGAAAGTTTGATATCTGTTGACAATAGTAAAGAAAATTATATCTTCAAAGTTATGATGAAAAAATTCCTATCTATTTTATACATACTTATTGCTATTACTGCTGTTACACATGCCGAACGGTCTGTGACAGGTTTTAATGATATGAAGCAGTATCGCGAAATAGGTGATTATCGTCTGTGGACATTTATCGCAAAAGATTCCACTATCGGAACTCTTACATCTACTGTAAAAGAGCAAGTCTCTATCAATGACGTCGATGGGTATGCTATTGAACAGCACTTAAAGTTGAATTTTGCCAAGATATCTACAAATCTGAATTTTGATATTACCAACCGTCATTTTGTCGCTGACAATGGAATGTATCTCGGCGATAATATGAAATTAACTATCAATGACCAAACGGCAGAAATCAATCTCAAAAGAAATAAGAATAGACTACAGGGATTTATTACCCGCAATGGTGCTAAAATAGAACAAAATATAGAACTTGGAAATATCAAATTTGCTTTTGAAAGTAATTATATCGACCAGCTTGAGTTGTTATTAGCATCTCTTGACTTAACTGTGGGAACACAGATTGATGATACTATCTTTATGACTCAATCCCTCATTAAGGCTCAAATTTATGGTGTTGTTGATGATTTTAGAAATATAAGACTCTATAACGAAGTATTTGATTCTGCTTTTGTTATTGAATTTACTTACCCTACTATGATGACTGCTTTTTTCACTCCTGATAAAAGACTGGCAAAACTTATTATTCCGTCACAAGAATTAAAAATTTATCAGGATGCTGTTGCTAATCCATTAAAAAGAAAGTTAGCTGCTCAAAAAGCAGCCGAACAAAGTAAAGCAAAACCAACTCAACTGGGAGCCAAAAAGTCTCTGAGTAAACTCTTTGTAGTATTTTTCCTTTATACTGCTATCGGTATTTTAGTTACATTGTTCCTTAAAAAATCATGGTACAAACAATCTATGTCGTATGTTGTTTTTGCTATTGGGGGGTGCTTATATCTTGTAATTCCAATTACACAAATACCGCTGCAAGAATATTTATTTACAGAATATTTTGTTCCTCATGTTCTCGATGCGGGAGAATCGGCACTTCTATGGGGAATATTACCTGCCATAACAGCGGGAATTATTCAAGAAGTTTTAAAATGCTTAGGAATAGTTTTACTGTTTAATTTTCTTGCGACTAAAAAAAAGATGTATATTGTACGTGGAGCAATTATAGGTTTTGGCTTTGGATTAGTCGAGGCTGCTTATCTTGCCTCTGGAACACCGACATCATTATTATTTGGAGTCAATTTAGTTGAAAGAATATTTTTGCTAATATTCCATATTGCTGCGGGAGCTTTTATCGCATATGCTCTCAAAGACGGATTAAAAAAACTTGTTCCTTATATACTACTGACGATATGTATCAATTCAATCTTTAGATATCTCCCTATCTTTGCCCAAAATAAAACTTTAACACCGGAACTGCTCGGTATTTTACTGGCACTGATATCTGTTTCTATGTTAACACTTACCGTCTTTTTAACAAAACAAAAGAATTAAACTATTTCGAAAGTGCTATAACACCGCATCCTATCCGACCGTCAATATGAATCTCTAAAGGTTTCTCAAGTCTTATATGACAGACATATTCCGACCTGTCTACTATTTTTTGAGACATGATATAATCAAAATTTATAAAACCATTTCGAGCCTGTTCATTAACAGTAAAATATCCTGTTTGAAAAGATGTCAAATTTTGGAAAAAATGCGTTCCAAATGATGGATCAGGAGCAAAATCACCGTACGCTGATTCCATAATTACCGATGCACCGCAAATTTGATTCCATGCTGTCGGAATTCCAAGCCATCTTTCTGTTGTTCCCCAACGTCCGGGACCAATAAGCAGGTAAGGTTTATCTTCTTCTAATAACACCTCATTAAACTTACCAACTTCAGAGGCAATTGTAACAGTTTTAGCTCTGTCAAATGTTTTTGGATCAACAATAATAATATCAAAAATATTATTCCGAATAAAATTACCTAATGTTTTGTCGCTTCGACCAATAATTCTATCTTCTTCAACGATATCCAAGTCAACAGCTTCAAATTGAGCTTCTTTTATCATTGGACGTATTTGTAAAAAATAAAATTCATCAGGAATATTCTTATCATCATATAGTTGTACGGCAAACTCTATTTCAACCGGACAATTTAAACCTTGAGAACCTAACTGCAAAAGAAACTTCACAATATCTGTCAATGGAAATATCTTGGATTTTAAAATAGGGGCAAAAGTAATAAGCCGTACTCCGTCATGCGATGAGCCTTCATAAACTCTGTTGTTCTCAACGGAATATGTCGAACAGATAGGATAAAGAGTTCCGTCACTTTCAACATCACTAACATTCAATTTTATTAAACCGTCTGATTCTATAGGCTTCCCGCTCGATTCGGAGTCTAAAGAAATTGCAAAAAATTCTTTTTGAGAATTAGCAAGCATATCTCTTACTGTTGAAAATTGAGGAAGATTATTTGGATAACTGGGGGAGAGACGTAAACAGTTCATACCCTCAACAATTGTTTTTCCAAATCCCAAAGCTACATAGACAACACCATCATCCGGTGCGATATTCTCAAGAGAGTAATAATTATACGAAAGAGCAACACCGGAAAAACTTGGATAGAACCTGTTATTATATTTAGTACCGACCGCTTTTTGAATAATTACTCCCATTTTTTCTTCTTCAAGGCGATTGTCGGCGGCATCATGGTATGCTTTTGCATTTTCCATATAAGTTGAGGCATAGATGCTTTTGATTGCTTGTCCTAATTGTTTTCTTCGGACACGCTTACTCGAATTACAATTAGGAAGCATATGAGTTTCATATACACCCGCAAATGTCTGTAAATGAGAGTCTTCAAGCATTGATGATGAACGTACTGCCAATGGATAATCTACCACTTCTAACAATGCATCCAAATCAGCTATTATATCATTAGGTATTTTAGCTTTTAAAAACTCTGCTAAAGTCTCTTCATCAGAATGAGGAGATAAAGCGAACTCCATCAGATTATTCTGCTCCATAAAATTATCAAATACATCTGTTCCCAAGATAATGGACGGCGGTACATTAATTTTTACCTCTTCAAAAAAATCATGGAGTTTGTATTGACTTAATAATGCATTTACATAAGCTAAACCCCTTCCTTTACCGCCTAAAGAGCCACCGCCGATTCGAACAAATTCATTCTGTATATCGAATTGCTGTCTTGAAAAATCAGTTATTTCACCACGCTGATTTTCATGCCGAAAATTCCTAAAGGTCGTTATAAGATAATTTCTCAGCAATTCCGTTGAGTCAAATTCTGTCGCTTTTTTAGGTCTCAGCATGTCAGCCAAATCAAATTCTGTACGAGCCATAAGCCAGTTTGAAAAATGATTGCGATGTGCATGATATAATAATGATTCTTCAGGAATAGTCCTTAATGCTTTTTCCATTGATCTAAAATCAGCAACTCTTGCAATTGGTTTATTGGTTGCCGGATCAATAAACACAAAATCCCCAAACCCAAAATTTGCTTTAATAAATTCTCTGAGTTCCAAGTGAAGTTTTGGTGAACGTTTTGATATAAATCCTAAATTATGCTGTGTGGCAATTTCTCTGTTTTTGTCACCGGAGGACTGCATCAGTATCGGAAGTTCGGGATATTCGCTTTGCATTTGTTGAACAAGTTTTATCCCTGCCAATTCATCAAGCTCATTATTTATTTTAAATCTAAAATCAGAAATTACAGCGAGTATATATTTGCGGTATTTCTTGAACAACTCAAGCCCTTGTTCATAATTTTGTGCTAAGAGTATTTTGGGTCTTGCTCTGTTACGTAGAATTTTATGAGAAATATTAAGCCCCTCAACCATCAATGCCCGCGTTTGACTCATAATCTCTTTATAAAGAAGAGGCAAATAGGACGAGTAGAATTTTGAAGAATCTTCTACTATGATAATAACCCGAACGCCTACAAGTTTTGTATCATGCTCAACATTTCTCCAGTCTTCTACTAATTTTATAATTGAGAGAAGAATCTTTACATCACCGGTCCATACAAAAGTTTGGTCTATGACAGACAAATAATCATCAGTCATCATTTTGTGTAACTCCCGTTCATGATATGCAAGCATTATAATAGGAAGCTCAGGAAATTCATCTTTGACTGTTTTACCAAAAAGACTAACATCAATATCGGCTACTCTTTTAAAAATTATGATTAAATCTACATTCTGCTCCTTAAGTATTTCATATGCTTCCTCAGGTGTGGAGGCTCTGATCACATGAGGGGTGACGGTGAGGTTTAATTCAAAATATTCATTGTAGATTAAGTCCGTCAGTTGACCATCTTCTTCTAAGACGTATGAGTCATACGAAGATGAAACTAATAAAATATGTTTGACTCTGAACTTCATCAGGGAGTCAAACTTTTGGAATTTCGATTCGTAGCTTAATAAACTTTTATTTGCAGTCATAACTTTTCTCCATTAAGAAAACAATATATATCGGTAGTGTATGGAGTCAATTAAAATAAAAAAGGCGGGAATAAATCCCGCCTTGTAAATAACAATATAGATAAAACTATTTTATACAATACCTTGATCCATCATTGCATTTGCTACTTTAATGAATCCGGCGATATTGGCACCATTTACATAATTTCCAGGAGTACCATATTTATCTGCGGCTTCTATTGAAGCACTATGAATATCTTTCATTATCTGATGAAGTTTTTTGTCAACTTCTTCACTTGTCCAAGAAAGACGCATACTGTTTTGGCTCATTTCCAAACCGGAGACAGCAACACCACCGGCATTAGCTGCTTTACCAGGACCAAACAATATTTTGTTTTTCAAAAATACTTCAACAGCTTCTGGAGTAGATGGCATATTAGCACCTTCAGAAACACAGATACATCCGTTTTTCACAAGAGTTTCAGCATCTTTGTCACTTACTTCATTTTGTGTGGCACAAGGGAGAGCTACGTCAACTTTTGTATTCCATACACCGGAACCATCAAAATATTTACAGCCAAATTTATCAGCATACTCTTTGATACGTCCACGACGTACATTTTTAAGATGCATAATGAATTCCCATTTTTCACCGGAAATACCATCTTCATCTACAATATAACCGGATGAATCAGAAAGGGTCACTACTTTACCGCCAAGCTGATTTACTTTTTCTGTTGCATACTGAGCAACATTTCCGGAACCTGATATTGCAACACGCATATCGTCAAATGATTTATTCTGTGTCTTAAGCATTTCTTCAGCAAAATATACACAGCCGTAACCGGTTGCTTCCGGTCGAATCAATGAACCGCCCCAACCTAATCCTTTACCTGTTAATATACCTTCAAAGGCATTACGGAGTTTTTTGTACTGACCGAACATAAAACCTATTTCACGACCGCCAACACCAATATCTCCGGCAGGCACATCTGTATTTGGACCAATATGACGGAATAATTCACTCATAAAACTCTGCGTAAAACGCATTACTTCTAAGTCTGATTTTCCTTTAGGATCAAAATCAGAACCACCTTTACCGCCACCCATTGGAAGAGTAGTAAGAGAGTTTTTGAAAACCTGTTCAAATCCAAGAAATTTTAAAATTCCAAGGTTAACAGATGGATGAAAACGCAGTCCGCCTTTATAAGGGCCGATTGCTGAGTTAAACTCAACACGAAAACCACGGTTTACATTAACTATACCTTTGTCATCAACCCAAGGCACACGAAACATTAATACACGTTCAGGTTCAATAATTCTTTCGAGAACTTTTGCTTCTTTGTATTCAGGATGTTTGGCGATAACAGGCTCCAGTGATTCTACAACTTCATGAACTGCTTGATGGAATTCTGGTTGAGCTGGGTTTTTGGCTTTAACTTCAGCCATGATTGTGTCAACAAAGTTAGACATTTTTTTAACTCCTAAGATGGTTGTTAAACCGTTTATTTATTTAAACTAAAAAACCATGTTAATTAATTCACAAGTATATATATTAAAATTCAAATGTCAAGACTAGAGAATAGATAATTAAAAAAAAGGCGGGAATATCCCGCCTTTAAGAAAATCTTATAATGTAGCTATACAATACCTTGATCCATCATTGCATTAGCAACTTTGATAAATCCTGCAATATTGGCACCATTCACATAATTCCCCGGCGACCCATATTTGTCGGCTGCTGTTATTACGGACGAGTGTATATCTTTCATTATTTGATGAAGTCTTTTATCTACTTCTTCACGAGTCCAATTGAGCCGCATACTATTTTGAGACATCTCAAGACCTGAAACTGCTACACCACCGGCATTAACTGCTTTACCCGGACCAAATGCTATGTTGTTTTGCATAAAGACATCTATTGCTTCAGGAGTAGACGGCATATTGGCACCTTCACACACTGCTATACAGCCATTATCGACAAGATTTAAGGCATCTTCTTTACCTATTTCATTTTGAGTTGCTGTCGGAACTGCTATATCACATTTTACTTCCCAAGGACGGCGTTCAGGTACCCATTTTAAATTAAACTTCTTTGCATATTGCTCAGCAGATTCACGATATACTGTCCACAGATTTTTCAGGTACTCTAATTTTTCACCTTTAATTCCATCGGGATCATAGACATAGCCAAACTCATCAGCAATCGTAACGACTTTAGCACCAAGCTCGTTTGCTTTTTCAATAAAATAACAGCCGACATTACCATACCCTGAAATACAAATAGTTTTGCCGTCAATAGTTTCTTTACGATGATTTAATACTTCATTTAAAAAATATGCAGTACCATATCCGGTTGCTTCCGGTCTAATTAGAGAACCGCCCCAATTTAACCCTTTTCCGGTTAATATTCCTTCAAATGCATTTCGCAGTTTCTTATATTGTCCAAAAAGATAGCCAATCTCTCGACCGCCGACTCCTATATCACCGGCAGGTACATCTGTATTTGGACCGATATGACGGAAGAGTTCATTCATAAAGCTCTGACAAAACCGCATAACTTCATCGTCAGTTCTTCCTTTAGGCTGAAAATCAGAACCGCCTTTACCACCACCCATTGGTAGAGTCGTTAAGGAGTTCTTGAAAATCTGTTCAAACCCCAGAAATTTCAGGATTGAAAGAGTTACTGACGGGTGAAATCGTAATCCTCCTTTATAGGGTCCGATTGCGGAGTTAAATTCAACTCGAAAACCTTGATTAATCTGTACCTCATTTTGATTATCAACCCAGGGTACACGAAACATAATAATCCGCTCCGGTACAATTAATCTTTCAATGATTTTTGCCTCTTTATATTCAGGATGTTTCTCTATTACAGGTTCAAGTGATTCTATAACTTCTTGAACTGCTTGATGAAATTCAGGTTGTGATAGATTTTTGGCTTTAACGTTAGCCATGATTGTCTCTACAAATTTTGACATTCGTAACTCCTAAAAAGATTATGTATAAGCTTTTATTTCCATTAGTTTATATAGTGTTTACTCACTCTATAAAATGCTTTCCGTAGATACTATTTAAAAGTAAAAAGTCAAGAGAATATATCCTCATTTATGTGATAATTAAAAAAGAGGCATTTTTATGAGGAAAATAAAAAGTCCCGATATAATCGGGACTTTCATAAAATCGCTATTTCTTTTTAACAACTGCCGCCGCAGCTGCTTGAGTCACACCCACTCCCGACTGTAATCATATATCCACCGCCTCCTGACGGATAGGACTGAAAATCAATTGTGACTGTTCCCGTTTGTTCTAAAAAATCTTTGAGTTTACTGTCAAGATACAGTGAAATTGAATTTGATTCTACTTTTTCTAATCCATCCGTTGACTCTTCCAGAGCCATTCCCAAACTGGGACCTGATCAGCCGTGACCCTGAAAATATACGACTAATTCTTTATCTTTAGCAGATTCAGACTTAAAAAGCTTGCTCAGATTATCTCTGGCAGTATCGGTTATATCAAACATTTCTAACTCCAATATTTTGGTTTATCTTATGATAAGATAAATAGCTCAAATGATTCATTAAATGTAATATATTTTCCTCAAATTATCCAGTACTGTTTTTTATCGGTATTTTATAAAAATATATTGATTTTTTAAAAAATACTTGCTGTCGGCAGTAAGAATATCTACTTTTCCTATTATGAGTTTTAAAAATTGCCGATAATGATAAGTAAGACAAAAACTTAATATTTGCATACAAGGATAAGAATGCCGTTACATATAGTATATTTTGAAGATTCAGCGATATCCCAATTTAGCCCCTTAACCGATTTCCGTCCAATTCATTCACTCAGAGCAGGAATTGTACCTTTATATAAAAGATCGCAAAAATATTTTCCCGAATCGACCATTACATTAACATGTCGAAATGATTTAGCCCCTATCCTCTGCGAGCAGATAAAAGATGTACCGGTAAATATTATAAAAAAATCTGAGACTCCAATTTTATTCCTTAACGGACGTATCCGTGATTATGGTGACCTCCCACAATTAATTACTCAGACAAATGATTCCATTGCCTATTATAACGATGAGAAATTGGTTGCTATCTACCTGACTCCCAAAACTCTAAATCATCTGCCTCAAATTGCAACTATAAATGAATACAATGATTATTTTAATTCACCAAAAGAGCAAATTATAGATTTTCATACAACAGCTACTCTGTATAATTATTGCTGGGAACTTATGGCTGATGTTGAAAAAGAAATTATTGATGATTTCAAATGGTTGGAGAAATCTTTCCCGACAGCAGCCGGAGTCAAAGTACATGATGGTGTCTATTGGGTAAACATGGAAAACGTGTATCTCGGAAACAATGTCGAAATAATGCCGGGGGCAGTCATTGATGCATCGTCAGGTCCTATAAGATCGGAAGAGCGTCGTGTAGGGAAAGAGTGTAGATCTCGGTGGTCGCCGTATCATTAAAAAAAAAAAAAAGAACAAAAGAGAACAAAAGGGCCGTTGTTGAATTAGTTGCGCAGCGATGCACAAAGGACACACGGTC
>CALCCW010000329.1:0-20540 GCA_937900185.1 uncultured candidate division Zixibacteria bacterium
ATGTAGTCTTTAGACATGTGCAATTGTGGGAGCGTGTCGATCGATTCACCTCTACTTTTTTTATTATTTTTTTTTGTGTTTTTTTTTCTTTTTTTTCTATTGTTTTTTTTTTTAATGATACGGCGACCACCGAGATCTACACTCTTTCCCTACACGACGCTCTTCCGATCTTTGCCTCTTTCAGCTGGAATATCGAATTTGCGGTTGGAATTCGTAACGACGGCAACGGATTAGATTATTATTCTGTTGTCTCATTAGATGATACTGCTGCCTCACCGGGGTGGACAACTGTAGATCAGGATTCTGTATCTCATGCCAACGTAGGGCAAACAACAACCGTATATTTTAACGTAGATCTTTCTCTTTGGGGCGGAGGTCTTAATGATACCTCTTTTGTCGTTCATTATACTGTTATGTCAGCAATTGACACATCGGTAAAATATGCCGATTCTGTTACAATTATTAAATCAGTCACAGATATTGGTGATGACGGATTTGTTGCTGTTCCTGACAGGTTTAATCTGTTCCAGAACTATCCAAACCCGTTTAATCCGACGACAAATATCTCATTTTCTATAACTCAAAAAACATCTGTAAGAATTGAGATTATAAATATAACCGGTCAATTAGTTGATGTAAGAAATCTTGGTGTTCTTCCTGCCGGTTCTCACGATATAGAATATGATGCATCTCGTTTATCCTCCGGCGTATATTTTTATAGAATGACTACAGATAATGGCTCTATAAGCAAAAAAATGGTGCTATTGAAGTAAATAAATAAGCCATTTATAAAAAACTTAAAACCCCGACAAAATCGGGGTTTTTTTTATTGTCTTTGTGCCGATAATATTTAATATTATGCTGAATGACGTAATATATATCAATAGCTAAGGAAATTTCGTGCCGTTAGAACTAAAAGTCATTGGGAAAACAGATAAAGGGTTGGTCAGAAAAGGAAATGAAGACTACCTGCACATAGATAAAGAAAATCAGATCTTTGCAGTCTGTGACGGCATGGGTGGACATAAGGCAGGTGAGGTTGCCTCAATGATGGCTTCTGAAATGCTTGATATTACTTACAAACAATATAACACAGCTTTACAAAATGACCAAAATTTAAATTTTGGTAAAGCTCTTCCGGTAAGTGGTGATATTTTGCTGAAATCTATCAGACTTGCCAACAGAGCAATTTATAACAAAGCATCTGACAATCCGGATTTACACGGCATGGGGACGACAATTGTTGCCTTGGCATTTGAAAATAATTTGTTATCAATTGCTCATGTCGGCGATAGTCGAGCGTATAGAATTGAAAATAAAAAACTCTTTCCCTTAACATCTGATCATTCTTGGATTGCCGAAATTCAAAAGACACAAAATATTTCAGAAGAAGAAGCATCATCGGTTGTAGGTAAAAATGTTATCACCAGAGCATTGGGTGTTCGAGATAACGTTGAAGTTGATTACCGCCTGATAAAAGTTAAACGAGGAGATAAGTTTCTGCTCTGCTCTGACGGACTTTGTGGCTATGCTGATGACGATGAAATCTTTGCATCTATTGAAACAGCCGGTAATAACAATGAAAAAATAGTCGATAACCTTATTCAAATGGCAAATGACCGAGGCGGAGCTGACAATATAACTATTATTGTTGCAGAGGTTGTTGATATTGCCGAAAGTAATCTTCCCTCAGTAGAAGTTTTTACACTTGAAGCGGAATCAGCCGAACTACTTGCTGCTGAAGATTCTTGGATTGACAAGATTAATGATTTTGTGCTAAAAAAAAACGGTGATACAGCCTTGATAGAATCGCAGCCTCAAAAAAAATCTATTATGCTTATTTTTGCTCTTTTCATAATTGCTGCTGCTGTTGTTATCTACTTTGCCACTATGAAATGACGAACGCAATGAAATTGCTTGCTTCAAGCTCTTAAATTATATTCTTTTTTAACATGGCTAAATTCTCTCATACATCTCTCAAAGATTATATCTTCTTATTCTCTTTTGCCTTATTGATAAGAATCATATTTCTCTTTCAATTTCAGTCTGTTATAATTTTTGATAATCCTGTTGTTGATATGGCATATCATCATAATTGGGCATTGGCAATTGCAAACGGTAAGCAATTCTATGCCGGACCTTTTTTTCGGGCTCCATTGTATCCTCTGTTTTTAGGCTTTGTCTATTGGCTCTTTGGGGAATCATCTTGGATTATTAGAATTATACAGGCAGTTATCGGCTCGGTAAGTTGTGTACTGCTCTATGAAATCGGTCGAGAATTATTTAACCGTAAGACTTCGGTATTAGCTTCGGTTATTATGGCACTATACGCACCGCTTATATTTTTTGATGCACAGTTGCTGGTTCCAAATTTAGCCATATTTCTGAACCTGATGGCGTTAGTTTTTATAGTAAGAACACAAACAAAAAATGACCTAAAATCTTATCTTTTGTCAGGACTCTTTTTGGGATTATCGGCAATAGCAAGACCAACGATTGGGCTGTTTGCTCTTATGCTTATTATCTATTTGGTTTATATCAATAGAAAAAAGATGAAAACTCAGTTAAAAAAAATCGCATTATTGGTTCTTTGCATCTTTATCCCAATTTTACCTGTGACAGTGTATAACTATGTACAGAGTTCTGAAATTACGCTTATAGCCGCTTATGGTGGGATTAATTTTTATATCGGCAACTACGATAGTGCCGATGGTGTCTCGGCGGTTATCCCTGGCGTGCGTCCTGATTGGCAGGGCGGTAAAGAAGATACCAAACAGATTGCTGAAAAAGAGTTAGGTCGAACTCTTTCAGAAACCGAGCAATCGGACTTTTGGTTTGATAAAGCGATGGATGATATTTCTGATGACCCTTTGAGATGGGTAGGTTTACTTATTAAAAAGATGGGTATGTTAATAAATGGGTATGAGCTGTCAAACAATTTTGATTTTTATTATTTTGCTCATCAGACAACTCTTATGAAGATACTATTACATCGTTCATTCTTGTTTTTCCCTTTTGGGCTATTATTTCCACTGGGATTTTTAGGAATCTTTTTATTATCAAAATATGAGAAAAAACATAAGATACTTCTTCTCTATCTGCTAGCAGCCGCTGTTTCAATAATTTTATTTTTAGTAACAGCTCGTTATAGATTATATATGGTTCCTCCTCTTATATTGTTTGCATCGTACTCTATTTTTTATTTTAAAAAAAATTGGAGAACTATCTCAAAGCTGAAAATAGGTATCTATGGGATTTTATTTTTAGCATTACTTACAGTTTGTAATGCTGATATGTACGGATATGCAAAAGCCACAAATGCTCATGGGTTACATACGACTGCGACTCTTTATCAAAAACAAGGCAACATCAGAAAAGCCTCTGAATATTACCAAAAAGCACTTGATGCTGACTATAACCAAACTGAGACTCTCAACGACTACGCACTCTTACTTACCTCACAAAAGAAATATGAAAAAGCCGAAAAACTATTATTACATGGGTTGACTCTTCCAAACAGTAATTTTATGATGCGTTATAATTTGGGTTATCTGTATTTACAAATATTCCAACCGGAGAATGCCAAAAAGCAGTTTAAAAAAGTCATTTCTGAAAGACCAAATTATATTTTTGCTCATAACAATCTTGGACTTTCATATATGTGGCTCGGACAACTTGATTCGGCATTGATGGTGTATTATAATTTGATAAAAATAGAACCGTCATTTACCGAAAGCTATTATAATGCAGGTTTGATTTGGCTGGATAAAAAAGCAGCTGATTCTGCCGAGTTCTACTTTCGGAATTTTTTAGACCATAATCCCTCAAATACTCCTCAGATAGAAACTTCCACACATTTGCTGGACTCATTAGAGCAGTAATTGGAATATTGTGTAAATCCAATATCGTCAATAAATTTCACTTGACATTTTTTGTAAGAATTTGCTTATTAGAAAACTCAAATGCGCCCGTAGATCAATTGGATAGATCGTCTGACTACGGATTAGAAGGTTGAGGGTTCGACTCCTTCCGGGCGTATTTTTTTTAATCATGATCGACTAACTACTTACAATTTTATCTTATTATTATATCTACATTTGAATATATGTTTCTTTATTTGGTATATATAATAAACAAAGGAGAAAAATATGTCAGGAGCCAGTGCAATCGCTGCTGCTATTGCTGCTAAAAAGAAACGTGAAAGACAGCAAAAAGAGGAAGAAATTATGACCAAATACAGTGCTGAAGATTTAGACGGATGGAAATTTACACTTGCAGGTCGCAGTTCCGATTCTATAAAAATACAATCGTGAGAAACCCGACATTGTTGTGGCAGACGTTCTCGTCTGCCAATCTTCAATCACATTCATTATACTGGAAGACATTGGTTGTGTTTATTTTCATGGCGTTAGGACTAGACTCCGTGGCAAACACGGAGAGGAGTTCGGTGGTTTTTTTGTAGGGAACATACATGCCTGTTCCTCATGAAAGGTTGAGGCATGCCTCAGCCCTACAATTGTTTCCCCGAGTGGAATAAAGTGTGTGAAAAAACTGACCCTTTCCGTTTAGGCGGACTCAGGGTGACAGACAATAATCCTGTCAGAAACACTTTCCTGACAGGATAATCTTATTTTATTTCCCGTTCGTCGGGACCGTCATAATCAAATGGAAGTGGTCCAAGTTTTCGCATTGGTTTTTCACGAGTCTTTTCTTCATAGGCATGAGCAATGAGTCCGGGAACTCGTGAAATAATGAAAAATCCTTTGCCAAGCTGCCAATCAAAACCCATGTCAGAAATAACAGCAGCAATAGCACCGTCAACATTGATAGGAAGTTGTTTTCCTGTTTTTTCAGCAAGGGTGGATTCTATCGCTTTACACAGTTCTATATGTTTCCCCAAATAGCCATGTCTGTCAGCTATCTCAAAAAGTTTTGCAGTACGTGGGTCAACTTTGTGTAGCCTGTGTCCAAAGCCCGGCATTCTTCTTTTGTTTTCTTTGAGCCAGTCGACCAATTCAGAAGCTGTTGATACGGCATCTTTACCTTTAGCAGCCCATTCCTGCATAATTTTTGCTGATTGTTCTATTGCTCCCCCATGAGTGTCTCCAATAACCAAGACACCGCCTGCAACGGCAGCATTAAGCGAGTTTCCCCCTGACATGACAGTACGAGCACCCAAGACAGACGGCGGAGTCGCACCATGGTCTATTGAGGCAACCAAAATAGCATTCATCAGTTCTGCTTCAGCTTGAGAAGGAAGTTCACCTTTGAGAATTAAATAGACTGTTTCGGCATAAGAGAGGTTCTCCATTATGTCAGTAATATTGTACCCTTTGACATGGATCTTACCGGGTTCAATTTTCGTTATAGCTGTTTTCCAATTTCCTGATGACATTACATACCTCTATTTATTCTACTTTTTTTTCTTCATTGCTTGGCGAATAACCCTCAGCCAATCTTTTTCCAACGTATCCAAATTTATATTGCAAATAGTTTGGATTGTCGGCTCAAATTCACGTGGTGATTCATATAGTAATTTAAAATTATCAATACCATATTTATAAATAAAATAGTCTATAAAAGAAGCAGCCTCGGCAGACTGATACGCTTCCGCATTGTAATTAACCCTCGTATCCTTGATTAAATCCTGAAGATAAATAAACTTTGTTGAATCTATGAATGAAAGTGTCGTTACATGATAATTACGTCCTGACGCATCAAGCAAACGCAAAATACCATGGTATAAAAACTTATACTGCGAATCAATTTTAGTCCACTGTTTTAATGCATACATAGCAGCAGTAATACCCAGCCTATTCCCGGGCCAGTAGTAAATGGAATCACCACGAACTGTCGGAAATTCTGAGTTCGCCAAATCCTGTCCCTGTCCAAAACCTGTGTAATAAAATATTGTGATTGAATCGGTCGGCTCCGGTAATCTGAAAAATTGGAAATCTCGTCGTAAAACTGTTTTATATATTTGGGCGTAATCCTGCATCTTCTCAGTAAATGGATGCCCTTCAGGAAAGATAATTTTAATATTTTTATATTGAGCTGTCGACCAAGAATCATAATCATATGTTTTGGCAGTATCAACATACACTGTTGTATCTTGTATGTTATTAAAAGAAATTTGAGGTGAAGCAGGCTTCACTTTTTGCGTTTCTTTTTTAGAACTACAAGCCCCTAAAAGCAAAAAAATGACAAATAACAATATATTAGGCATACATGATTTCAAAGAGACACTCATTTTCTTCATAAAAATTTTATAATTAATACATATACAAAAAAGTACAATTTATTTAAAGCAAACATGTTTGGAAAATATACATAGGAATCTCACATGAGTCAAATTTATTCTTTACGTTATTTTTTTCACAAACTGACTTGACTTCATTGAGAATTTTGGCGATATTTGAACCAAGACTAATTTGAGGGTCTTTAGTATGCTGTAGAGAAGCCGAATTTGATGTGGAATACAGAAAACACTTTAAATTAGATACATAAGGTACAGCAGTGTTGACGGATAGTCGCTTACAAAAATGGGACTCACCCCATATTAAAAAATCTATAAATATCATTGTCGGCGGGTATGGCTCCGGGAAATCGGAAGTTTCGGTAAATTTGGCGAGACATCTTGTGCTTGACAGTTCTTTTACGGCTCGTCCTATTTCAATTTTAGATTTAGATATTGCCAATCCTTATTTTCGTTCCCGTGAAGCATCAGCCGAACTTGAAAAACTCGGTATCTCCCCTATCAATCCTGAGGGAGCACAGTTTTATGCAGACCTTCCGATAATTCTTCCTCAAGTAAGAGGAACTATTGAGACTGCAGAGGGTACAATTATCTGTGATGTCGGAGGAGATGATGTAGGTGCGAGAGTTTTGAGTTCCTTGGGAACATCATTTGATACCTCTACGTATGATATGCTGCTTGTATTGAATGCCAACCGTCCTTTCACATCAGACCTTGCCGGCAGCCTAAAAACGATTGCTGAAATAGAATCAGCATCAAGATTACAATTTACAGGTATAATATCAAACACCCATATGATGGATGATACCGATGAAGAAGTTGTCATGCGAGGAATCAAATTATCAAAAGAAGTAAGTAAACAGACCGGCTTAAAACTGTTTTTTGTTTCAGCCGAACAAAAGATTTTGGATAAAATAAATAGAGCAAACATAGACATTCCGGTTTTACCCCTAAACCGATCGCTTTTAAAGCCCTGGGAGTAAAACAAAAAAAGAAAAGGAACCTATATGCCCGGCGTAATAATAGATAAAAATCATTGTAAAGGATGTGAACTCTGTGTGAGAGCATGCCCCCAAGATATTCTCCGAATGTCAAAGACAATCGGAGTGAAGGGGTATTTCTATGCGGAGATGGTTGACAGTTCTAGATGTATCGGCTGTCAGCTTTGTGCGATAACCTGTCCCGATGTAGCAATAGAAGTTCATACTCATGGAACTTTATTTGCTCTTTTCGAATATTAGGCACAAGGAGAAAAATAATGGCTAAAATACTTATGAAAGGTAACGAAGCAATTGCTGAAGCTGCTATCAAAGCAGGTGCCACCAATTATTTTTGTTACCCAATAACTCCACAGACAGAAGTTGCCGAATATCTCGCAAAGCGGATGCCGGAAGTCGGCGGTGTTTTTTTACAGGGTGAATCAGAACTTGCTGTTGCGAATATGCTTTTTGGAGCAGCCTCAACCGGAAAACGAGTTTTTACAACATCCTCTTCCCCCGGAATTTCTTTAATGCAGGAAGCAATTTCCTATATGGCAGGTGCCGAACTTCCATGCGTTATTGTAAATATCATGCGCGGCGGTCCCGGACTGGGCGGAATTTTACCGGCACAGTCTGACTATTTTCAATCAGTCAAAGGAGGCGGGCATGGTGATTACAGATTACTTGTACTTGCCCCATCAACGATTCAGGAAGCTGTTGACCTTATGATGCTTTCATTTCACTTGGCGGATAAATACAACAATCCGGTTATGATGATTGGTGACGGTATGATTGGTCAGATGATGGAACCGGTAGAATTTCCTGACACATACGAAGAACCTGAACTGCCTCCAAAAACATGGGCAATAACCGGAGCCAAAGGAAGAAAACCAAAAATTATTAAGTCTCTCTTTTTAGACCCATACAAACTTGAAAAAAGCAGTTGGCATCTGCACGCTAAATATGAATTGATGAAAAAAGACGAAGTACGATTTGAAAAATATAAAGTTACTGATGACAATGAAATCATGATAGTAGCTTATGGTACGACAGCTCGTATTTGTCAGACTGCAATTGATGCGTTGGAAAAAGACGGTGTCTCGGTTGGGCTTTTTCGCCCTATTACTCTTTTCCCCTTTCCTCAAAATGCTATCTATACCGAAGCGACAAAAAAAAATATAAAAAAAGTTTTAGTCGTTGAAATGAGTACCGGTCAAATGGTTGAAGATGTAGAACATGCTATTGTAGGCAAGAAAAAAGTCTCTTTCTTTGGTCGTACCGGTGGAGTGGTGCCATCTCCTGAAGAAATTGTTAAAAAGATAAAAGATATGGTACCAAAAAAATCTAAATCGAAAAAGAAAGCATGAGGTCGGATATGAACAATAATTCAAAAACATTATTTGCCCGACCGGAAGCAATGACCGATGTAGTCACACACTACTGCCCCGGATGTACTCATGGAATTATACATAGACTAGCAGCCGAAGCGATTGATTCATTGGGTATCAGAGAAAACACTGTAGGTGTCGCTCCTGTAGGATGTTCGGTTTTGGCATATAATTATTTTAACTGTGATTTTTTGGAAGCCCCTCATGGACGAGCTCCGGCAATAGCGACCGGTTTCAAGCGGCTCCGCCCTGACATGATAGTCTTTACCTATCAGGGAGACGGTGATTTAGTCTCTATTGGTATGAGTGAAATTATGCATGCTGCCAACCGCGGTGAAAAACTGACCGCTATATTTGTCAATAATGCCATCTACGGTATGACCGGGGGTCAGATGGCACCGACTACATTACAGGGTCAGATTACTTCCACTTGCCCTTCAGGAAGAAATTTGGAAAGTACCGGATATCCGATTAGAATGGTGGAACTTCTTTCGGGGTTAGTTACACCGATGTATTTAGAAAGAGTTTCAGTTCATTCTCCTCGGCATGTCATACAGGCAAAAAAAGCTATCCGTAAAGCATTTGAATATCAGATAGCCAATAAAGGCTTCTCATTAGTTGAAGTACTCTCAACCTGTCCGACGAACTGGGGTCAGACTCCTAAAGAATCAACAGAATGGCTTGAGGGAAATATGCTTCCGTACTATCCTCTTGGATGTTTCAAAGATTCATTTGCCAAGGAGGAAAAATAATGGAACAATATGAAGTAACCATAGCGGGATTTGGCGGACAGGGAATTATGACTGCAGGGCAACTGCTTGCCTATTCGGGAATGAATGAAAATAAAAAAGTAATCTGGCTCCCTTCGTATGGACCGGAAATGCGCGGCGGAACCGCTTACTGTACAATAGTCATCTCAGACGTAAGAATAGGTTCACCGATTATTAACACACCCACCGGAATTTGTGTTTTCAACAGACCATCGTTTGATAAATTTGAATCAAAAGTAAAACCGGGAGGATTGTTAATTGTTAACTCATCGCTCATTAATGTTTTATCCAAGCGAGAGGATATCGACCAACTTTTAATTCCCGCCAATCAAATGGCATTAGACGCAGGCAACCCTAAAGTAGCAAACATTGCCGTTATCGGTGCCTTTATCGGTGCTACCGGAATTTTAAAATTAAAAACGATTGAAAAAACTCTCACGCAAAAACTCGGTCACAAAAAAGAGATGCTTGAACTAAATAAACAAATTTTAAAAACCGGTTATGAGTTCGCTAAGAAAAATCTTGTAAAAGCGAAGAAGGTCTCAGCATGAAACATAACTTTGAAAATTTACACACCATTTTTGATAATCATCCAAAATCACAGGAATCACTTATTGCTATACTGCAAGACATTCAAAAAGAATATCAGTATCTTCCATGTGAAGCATTAGAGGAAACCTCAAAATTTCTCGATGTACCGTTATCGACAGTTTTTTCGGTTTCGACATTTTATAATTCATTTTCTCTCACGGCAAAAGGTGAAAAAATAATTAAAGTATGTACCGGCACTGCCTGTCATATTCGTGGGGCAAAACTTTTGCAAGAGCAGCTTGAGAATCATCTTCATATCAAAGCAGGCGAAACAACCGAAGATATGAAATTTACCCTTGAAGTGGTTGCTTGTGTTGGTGCCTGTGCGATGGCACCGGTTGTTGTTGTTGATGACAAATATCACGGCTCGGTAAAAGTATCCAAAGTAAAAAAACTGTTAAAGGCGAAATAAGATGCAAATATCAAATGTAAAAGAACTCAATAAGATAAAAAAAGAGTGTCTCGCCACACAGAAAGAACATCCAAAAAAAGTGTTGGTCTGCTGCGGTACGGGATGTATTGCCAATGGTGCTTTAAAAATCGTTGACTCGGTTCGGGATGGTTTAGCAAAACGGAAATTAAAAGATGTTTCGGTTGAGATTTTAAAAGAAACCGGATGTCATGGTTTTTGTGAGTTAGGACCTTTGGTTATTATCGAACCGCAGGAAACATTTTATACAAAAGTAAAACCAAAACATGTTGATGATATTTTAGATAAATCATTTCTGAAAAATGAAGTTATCGAACCGCTTCTGTTCACCAATCCTATTGACGGTTCAAAGATTACAAAATATAACGACATTTCATTTTTCAAACATCAACAGCGGATTGCATTGCGTAACCTCGGTAAAATTGCTCCCCATGAGATAAGAGAATATATCGGCGTTGACGGCTATCAGGCACTTGCGAAAGTTTTATTTAAAATGAGTCCTGATGAAATTGTTGATGAAATCAGTAACTCCGGTTTACGCGGACGCGGCGGAGGCGGATTCTCAACCGGCAGAAAATGGAAAATTTGTAAAAACATCAAAGCCGACAAACATTATGTTATCTGCAACGGTGACGAGGGTGACCCCGGAGCATTTATGGACCGTTCTATTATGGAAGGCGACCCCCATGGTGTCTTAGAAGGCATGATGATTGCTGCTTATGCTATTGGTGCCAAAGAAGGATATATATATGTTCGTGAGGAATATCCTTTGGCGGTGAGACATCTTGAAAAAGCTATTTTAGATTGTGAACGGTCAGGCTTGCTTGGTGAAAATATTTTAGGTTCTGATTTTTCATTTACAATTAAGATTGCCCGCGGTGCAGGAGCTTTTGTATGCGGAGAATCGTCGGCTCTGATGAAATCTGTAGCGGGTGAAGTTGGTGAACCACGAGCAAAATATATTCGCTCGGTTGTCAAAGGTCTTTATGACCAACCGACTGTTCTCAATAATGTCGAAACATTAGTAAATGTACCGACAATTATTCGTAATGGTGCCGACTGGTATAAATCTATCGGAACGCCAAAAAGTACGGGTACAAAAGTTTTCTCATTAGTCGGTAAAGTACGCAATACCGGACTGATTGAAGTTCCGATGGGTATCACTCTCAGAGAAATAATTTATGACATCGGCGGTGGGATTTTAGACGACCGTCCTTTTAAAGCTGTACAAACCGGCGGTCCATCCGGCGGATGTATCCCTGAAGCAATGCTTGATTTACCGGTTGATTTTGATTCGCTGACTGAGGTCGGCTCTATGATGGGTTCCGGCGGTTTGATTGTTATGGATGATAAAACCTGTATGGTTGATGTTGCCAAATATTTCCTTGCATTTTTAGTTGAAGAATCTTGCGGAAAATGCACACCATGCCGTGAAGGTTTGTATCAACTGCATAAACTTCTTGAAAAAATATGTGCCGGAAAAGGCGAGATGTCTGACATTGAAAAGATGGAACGTCTTTCTGAAAATGTTATAATCGGCTCTCTTTGCGGTTTGGGCAAATCAGGTCCGAATCCTTTGATGAGTACGCTTAAGTATTTTAAAGATGAATATATTGCTCATATAAAAGATAAAAAATGTCCGGCGGGTGTTTGTCCTGAACTTATTACCTATAAGATTTTAGATAACTGTACCGGATGTATGGCGTGTATCCCTGCCTGTGGATATGATGCAATAACCGGTAAGAAAAAAGAAATACATGTTATCGCCCAAGATAAATGCACCAAATGCGGTGCTTGTTATGCTGTCTGTAACTTTGAAGCGATTTTAGTAAGTTAGGAGTATAGATGATTCATATAACTATAAACGGAAAAGTTGTTCAGGCTCAAGAGGGTGAGATGCTTCTTACAGTCATTCGCCGTGAACAAATTGATATTCCCACTCTCTGCCATCACGAAGCAGTGGAACCGTCAGGTGCCTGCCGCTTATGTATGGTCGAGATTACAAAACCTGAATGGGACGGCTGGTGCGATTATGTTACCTCGTGCCTCTACCCTGCCGCTGATGGACTGATAGTTAATACTCATGCTCCAAAAGTGAATGAACTCAGGTCTTCAATTTTAGATTTGTATTTAGCACGTCATCCAAAATCGCCTGAGATTCGTCAGCTTGCCGCTGAGTATGGAGTGCTTAAGACACAGTTTGAAGAAATTGTTGACGGTAATAATTGTATCTTGTGCGGTATCTGTACTCGTATCTGTGATACGATGGGATTCCATGCTATCTCTATGGTTGGACGGGGACACGGAAAAGAAGTCGCTCCGCCACTCAACATGGCACCTGAAGCATGCGTAGGCTGTTTGTCATGTGCTAAAAATTGTCCGACAAATTATATCGAATATAATATGTCAAACGGCAGATTGACTATCTGGGAAAAAGATTTCGAGATGATTGCCTGCAAAGAATGCGGCAAGACAACCGTCACCAAAGAATTTGCTGAATACTTGAGCAAAAATAGAGATATTCCGTATGACTATTTTGAAAAATGTGACGAGTGCCACCGTAAAGAACTCGCCACCACAATGGGACGAATTTCTAATTGGGATAGAGAGGCAAGATCATGAACCATAGATTTATTGTAAAACCTGAACTCTGCACCGGATGCCGTTCTTGTGAATTAGCCTGTTCATTTACTCATGCTATTGACGGTGTTCGTACGTTGACTCGTATCTCTCCAATAGACGGCGGTTTTAAAGATTTATGGGTACCGGTTACCTGTTTACAATGCGATGATGCCGCCTGTATAAAATCATGTTTGGTCAACGCACTCAAACGTAATCCTGTTACGGGTGCTATTGAACTGAACCATGAAATATGTGTAAACTGTATGGCATGCGTAGCAGCCTGTCCATTTGGATGTGCTATCTTGGATACTCAAACAGATTTGATAGTAAAGTGTGACTTGTGCGGAGGCGACCCTGCCTGTGCTCACTTCTGCCCTACTAAGGCACTCGAATGGAAACCGATCGCAAAGGCTGTTAAGAAGACAGGGTAGGATTAATTTTGTAGGTCAGAACCCTTTAGTGGTTCTGACAAAGAATTCGTTGGGCAGGTCTCGCTTTTGAGACCTGCCTTTTTTATATACGTGTTGCTTACTCTGTTAATGACATTAATAAAATAAAAGGAGAAAAGGGAAGCCACCCGACAATAGATAGTGCTTTATGTATAAATGGTCTATTGTTGTGATAAGCAAGTTTGTTACCACCCCAACCTTCCATAAAAACATTTATAGAAATCATTCTGGCATATTTCCCACTATACAACGAATAAATAGTACCAATTTTTTGTCCTCCGAATTTTGCTGAAATCGCAAACACCATATCAAATCGATGATAACCACCTACTGAAGTATTATAGCTATATCTAAACCTTTCAAACTTACTCTCTACTCGAATACCACCTTCAAGCCCAAACCCTTTTTTCACAAATTCATTTGGGTCTTCATATCCTTTTATTCTAGAGTATGTCACAGCAGCATGAAAAATCGGAAAAATTCTATCTTTTCCCCATAGTATTAATTCACCCTCAATTCTTCCATAATCATATAGCGAGAATTTTTTTGAATGGTTTATGCTGTATCCAAATACAATACTGTAATTTCGATAATACCGTCCCATCCTATCTTCTAATTGCCATACAAGTCCGTTTGCATTTGAATGAATTGGTGGATCAAAACCACTTTTAGTAAAAAAACCCAAACCGACACTTGATTTCTTTCCGCCTCCTATAGCGAAAAAAGGAAGTACTACTATTACATCACCATTTGATGAGATATTTTCATTTTCGGTATAAAATAATCGTAATCTATAATGATTTGGTATATCATCTTGAAAGTTTGGATAAATAATTTGCCCATTCCAACTATTCATTGTAATTGAATTATCACTATTGCTTTTAGAAATTTCTAATCGTTTCCAGATTGTATCGGTAGTATTGACAGTATTTGAATTATCAATATTCAAAGTTAATTGAAATTGGATTGAATCATATACTTCTCTTTTAATCATAAGATCATATTTGATAAAGAGGCTATCATTTTTTATCTTGGGGTTAAATTCACCATAAAAATTATCAAGGTTATAATTAGCATTCGCATATGTATGAGAAAAAATAAAAATAGAAATAAATCCAAGTACTTTAATAAAATTTATCAATAGCACCATCCTTATAACAGAATTTTAAAATCTATTATAACCTATCCTGTATAGTAAAACAACTGAAATAGTATAATTGTTGATCAAGTAATACTAAAATATAACGAACTTTGTCTATGTGATATATTTCAAGATATTATTATGCATAAGATGAGATTGCCATTCGCCTAGGCGAATTCGCAATGACTGCTGTGCGATAAATTTATGTAATTTGTTTATGTTCTGGACTCCGACTGAAGCTTTGTAGGTCAGAACCCTTTAGTGGTTCTGACAAAGAATTCGTTGGGCAGGTCTCGCTTTTGAGACCTGTTTTTTTATTAGTCACCCTGAGCGGAGTCAAAGGATCTTGAAATGATAAAAATATCAGAAATTAGTTCCTAACACCACATTGGACAATTCATTTCCAGCTTATTATAAAAAGATGAGATTGCCACACTCCCTTTGGTAATTCGCGATGGCTGGTGTTACTAAATATTAGCAAATATGTCGGGTTTCTCGATTTTGAAATCTAACGATTTCAAACCAACGGAACCGCGACCTACAATTTTTATACTTAGCTAAAGAGTTTTGTCATTGATGGTGGAAATGCTAAAGATTTCCGCCCTACAAAAATACTGTTATATTTGTTTCTGTTCTGGACTCCGGCGAAGCCGGAGTGGTGTGGTTTTGTAGGGAACAGGCCTGCCTGTTCCTAACGCGAAGGATTGAGGGAGCCTCAACCCTACAATTGTTCCCCTAAAAAAAGAGGTAATAAAGGGGTGGGTTTATTTTATAATTTTTAGATTATTGCTGGATGATTTGTTCTGGACTCCGTGTCAAGCACGGAGAGGTGTCAGGTATCGGAAAGACATGACATTGTATATTATATAACAAAACAACAATGTTGGATTCCCGTTTTCGGGAATGACAATGAATTATCACATTTAGTTATATTAATCACTCAATAATCCATCATAAAATTAACCTTGACTTTGAGTCTGAATTTCAAGTTTTTAAAGGAGAATATAAAAATACGTATCCGTCAGTAAAAATACTCTGACAGCAACTTAAAGTTAGAACATACGTATCAATAGAATAACTTGCGGAGGCAGGAATTATGAAATTGACTGACCGCGAAGAAAATGGTGTAATTGTATTAGAACCAACCGGTAAAATAATGGGTGGTCCCGATGCGAGTCTTCTACATGATAAATTATATGAATTTATCGAGCAGGACAAAAAACAATTCATAGTCGATTTATCAGCAGTGGACTGGATGAATTCAACGGGTCTTGGGATATTAATATCAGGTTACACAACACTTCGCAATAATGGCGGCAAGCTAAAACTGGCTAATGTCACTGAAAAGATTAAAACTTTATTAGTAATTACAAAACTTGATCCGGTATTTGAATCGTATGACTCAATAGCCGAAGCAATTAAGTCATTTGAACAATAAAACAACATTTTGCTGATAACGATATTTGCAGGCAGGCACAATTTATCTGCGTCTGCCTCTTTTCTTAGGAGTACACAGGCATGCATGAACCTATTATAAAAGGCAACATGATAACTATCCCCTCCAGCCTGGAGTATCTTACTAACATAGATGATTTCATCGAAGGAATTCTTCGCGGATATGAAGTTGACGAATCTATTATAGCCGACATTGCAATTTCTGTGTCAGAATTAGTCAATAATTCAGTAAGTCACGGAAATAAACTTGACAGCAGTAAAACTGTTTCAGTTTCCATTTCACAAAAAAACAGTGATGTGGAAATTGTCATTACAGACCAAGGTCAAGGATTTGATCCGCAAACAATTTCTAATCCATTAGATGAAGTAAATCTTTTAAAAGATACAGGGCGGGGCATTTTTATCGTCAACGCATTAATGGATACCGTTGATGTAAAAACCACAGAAAGTGGAACAACAACGACCATTACCAAGTCTATTGTATAAAGAGATAGGGATTAAAGTCTTTAATGAATTTTGAATTGATACAATCGATACTGTATTTTTTAATCGGCGGTTTTTTGATATTTTTAGCTATCACGATAGTTCGCGATAATATCTCAAACCGTTTAAACCGTACCTTCGGAGCTACACTCTTTTTTGCAGGTATTGGACCCCTGTTCATTGCATTGGGACTTATTATAGATACATCATCACTAACAGGTGTTCAATTTGAAGAATCTATTTTATATAATTTGCATTATATTTGGGAGTTTTTCTTCCCGCTTCTGCTCTTATTTTCGTGGATATTCCCCGAAGACAGGCTCAAAAATTTTAAACATTCCCGCATAAGATATTTTATTTTTACACCTCAGATAATGCATCTCATCATCATCATATTTGCCAATGATTTTATCAATTTTTTAAACTCTATGCAGGTTGGCAGTAACTCAGAAGGTTTTTCCGGATTGATATTAAAACCTTTTTCGATACTTATAACGTATTCGTCACTATTCATAAGTTTTATAAATGCAACACATGCGATAATTTTTGGAATTTTTAATATCTTTTTTGCTTTAGCAACAATTTATTTTTTGGAATCAGGTAAAAAGTTAGTAACGAATCCAAGAATTTTAACACAGACAAAAGTAATAAATTGGGCAACCCGTATTTCGTTGGGTTCATATATTATTGCAGTTTTGGGAAATACTTTATTTTCAGAATATATCAACAACACTTTCAGTTCGTTACTTATTCTCATAGCTCTGCTGTCCGGTACATCGTTGATTATATATGCTACGCTCAAATATCAGTTTTTAGATGTTCGACTCGCATTCAGGCAGTCATTTGTATATTCGATAACCTCGGCATTGTTTGTTGGACTCTATGTAACTTTGGTATTACAATCAAAGGCGTTTTTGGTACCAATTTTTGGCGAGCAGGCAAATATTATTAACTATGTCATCATAGGTCTGCTGCTGTTACTGTTTCAGCCAATCAATAACTGGATTGATGAATTCACCCGTTCATTTTTTATGCATACACAAACAGACCACAGAAATGTTATTGAACGGTTCTCACGACAGGTTATTTCACTTTTCGACCCGCTAAAACTACGCCGTATTATAGATGAGACCCTTAAAACGACTCTGCTTGTTGAAAATATATATTTTGTTTTATACGATGATTCGCTTGCTGAATATGTTCTTTATCTTGATAAAGAAAACAGACAAAAAAAAGTTTTGTCCCGTGATGATATCCTTCTGCGGGGTATTAATCAACTGGATACTCCTACATTTTTTCAATCGTTGAGCGATTATACAAAAGATTCTGTTTTGGCAAAAGAACTTGAAGCTCGGCAGATAAAAATAATTTTACCAATGAAAGACTCAGAACACTTGCTTGGGTTTTTGGCTCTAACCTCAAAAGCTGCCGGATATAATTATTCTGCTGAAGATATAAATCTATTAGGAGTACTGTCTAATCAGATGGTATCTGCCCTTACAAATGCCAGACTGTATGTTGATTCGTTGGAACGAATGCGTTTACAAGAAGAAGTGACAATGGCTCGTGAAATTCAGTTAAATTTGCTCCCCTCTTCTCCTCCAAAACATCCCTCTATGGAAATATCAGCTCATTCGACACCATCACGTACAATTGGAGGCGATTTCTATGATTTTGTGTATAAAGATGAACATAAACTTGGGATTTGTATTGCTGATGCCTCTGGCAAAGGCATGCCGGCTGCTTTGATGATTGCCCAAACACAGGCTATTTTAAGAAGTGAAGTAAATAATGGAACCCCTATTGATTTGATGCTTAAAAATATGAATAAACAACTGGTAGAATCATCGTCCGCAGAAAAATATGTCACCCTCTTTTATGGAGAACTGGATACTGAAAACGGTTATTTCCATTATTCTAACGCCGGTCATAATTACCCTCTTTTAGTAAGAGCAAACGGTGACGAAGAATTATTAAAAACCGGCGGGGCAATTATAGGAGCATTACCCGATATGAGTTATCAATCTGAAACAGTACGACTTCACAAAGATGATACGCTCTTTTTCTTTACTGACGGTCTCTCGGAAGCTATGAACGAACAAGAGGAAGAATATACCGAAGCACGAATATATGAATTTGTAAAGATACATAAGCATAATAAACCGAGTGAATTGATTGATTCAATTTTAAAGGATGTTCGTTTACACGACACAACATATCCTCCTCGTGATGATACAACAATTGTATCGCTTAAAATAAGAAATGGATTTTAGATGACAAGTCACCATGATAATTTTGATGCAGAGAAACTGACACGCCGTAAAAATTCTCATAACGGATACAAGTACTGCCCTTTTTGTAAGACAACTTTGGAAGAAAAAATATTAGACGGTACAACACGTTTGGTATGTCCAAATGATGCGTGTGACTTTATTTATTATCAAAATCCGGTACCTGCTGCCGGAGCCATAATAGTTGAAGATAATAAAATACTTTTAGTTAAACGGGCTCACCCTCCAAAAATCGGCGACTGGTGTATACCGGCAGGTTATATGGAATGGCACGAACACCCGACTGAAACAACTGTTCGTGAGTTAAATGAAGAAACCGGATTGGATATTAAAATTACATCTTTTTTCGAAGTATATTCAGGAATCGATGATCCACGCAGCAACGCTGTACTACTGCTCTATCTTGCTGATAGAATTGGCGGAAAATTGGAGGCGATGGACGATGCTTTGGAAGTAGAGTATTTTGGTTTTGATGAACTCCCTGATAATATTGCTTTTGAAGCTCATATTCAAGCATTACAAGACTACAAGGATAGATTTTTATCTTAAAATACTTGAAACATTTTAAATGTTTTCAGACTCTAATGTATATAAAACTTGATTTCTATGTAGAAACTTTATTTTTTATCTTAAATGGAGAACATAAATGAAAAATAAATATACATATATTTGTCTGGCACTGCTTCTTATTGCCACTACTGTATCAGCTATTGAGTACAAAGAGTATAAATCGAAAAAAAAACAGATAGATTATTTTCAGATAGAATATAGTAGAAATAATAATGAAATTGTAATAGTTTCTGTTTCAGACAAAATCGTGTCAGCTGTAACAGCAAACAAAGAAGACATACAAGTTAAAAACAATCAGGTATCTTCTAAAGGTAAACTGATTTTTGATGATAATAATATTTATATAAATCATCTCACTTTATCATTAGATAAAATCTCTGACTACAATATCTCTGAAATTGACAACCGCATCACGATTTCATTTTATACCCCACTTGACAGTTCTAAACTTGCTCGGTTTAAAAAGGGAAATCGTATTTCGGTTGACAAAGATATTTATGTTAATCAAGATGAATTTATAAGGGGAATATTATTATCTGTTACAGGTGATATAACTATCAACGGGGAAGTTAACAAAAATGTTATATCTCTTTTTGGAAATATAAATGTTGTCGGTGATGGTGTTGTACGGGGTGATATTGCATCTATTACAGGAAAAGTAGATATTGCAAGTTCAGCTATTGTCTATGGCGAGATTTATGACCATAATAAAAAAGGACGAGCTTTAAAACACCGTCTCTTTAGAGACAAAAAAGATTTTGATTATGACGGATATCTTTCTTATAACCGAGTAGATGGGTTAGCTCTTTCAGCAAAAGTTTTTCATGAGGATATAGATTCTCTACTCCCTACTTTGGAGGCTGAAATAGGTATCGGCTTTGCCTCTAACCGTGGTCGTTATAAATTTTTACTCGAACAAGTACTCTTTCGTGAAAAAGCAATTGCTGTCGGCGGTACTTTTTACAGACAGCTTCTGTCAGATGATGATTGGTTAATCGGCACAGACGAGAACACAGTTTTTGCTTTATTTGCAAAAGAGGATTACAAAGATTATTACGAAACAGAAGGTGGTTCATTATATTTAAAAGCATCTCCATCAAACCACTTTACAGAT
>CALCCW010000330.1:0-8621 GCA_937900185.1 uncultured candidate division Zixibacteria bacterium
GAGGTGCTTGAGTAGTGTCAGATTGTGTGAGAGGGTGTTGGATCTATGTTTTTTTTTTTTAATGATACGGCGACCACCGAGATCTACACTCTTTCCCTACACGACGCTCTTCCGATCTCCAAAGAGCTTGTTACTAAAGTACAATTTCCTGTCATTGCGAACAGAGTATGCGAAAGCGGACGAAGTGTGGCAATCTCATGTTTTTGTTAAGCATTAAGCTTAGAGATTGCCACGTCTCGTTCGTTATCACTCACTCGACTCGCAATGACTGTATGTTTGTACAGTCAGGAACCTATTCCTGACTGCTTATCTGGATATTTTTTTACCTAAAACAACTCCATCTTAATTTGTCCAAATATAGACCGCCCCGGAGCAACATAATATTCAGCTTCTTTAATCATTTGTGCTTCTCCTAAAGTGTTATCATGTCCATACATCCAACCATACCCTGACACTTCATATTTCTTATCAAATAAATTATCAATTCTAAATTTAAAAATTAGGTTGTTGTTTCCAATAACATTTTTAAATGTATATGCTGTTGAAATAGAAGCAATAGCTGCCGGATCTATCTTTAAAGAATCAATATTATATATTTCAACAAATTGTTCACCCAAGAATTTTGTATTTAAAGTTAATCTAAAGTTATTTACTTTATAATCAACAATGAAATTCGTAAGTGTTTTTGGGAATGCAGGTATTGTATTTCCAGATACATCAAATGATGAATCTCTTTTAGTTAACCAATCATTTGAATTAATTCCTACTATATCAACATATTCTTTTATACGATTATAATTATAAGAAAAATTTCCGCTCACAGTTAAATTATCAATTGGTTGTATCGCCCCTGTTAATTCAATCCCGGAATGTAGAGATTTTTTAACATTTGTAGTATAGGCAACACCGCTCTCATTTATCCCTCCATACGGAATTATTTCATTATCAAAAGTCATATAAAATAGATTTGCTCCAAAAGAATATTTTCTGTTAAGATAATTCATGCCAAGTTCAAAGTCATAAACTCGTTCAGATTTTGCGGTCGGTTCTCCATTGGCATCTAATGACGGTACAATTTCGGGGTCGTTGGCATCATAGATAGCAATATCGCTGGGAGATCGTGATGCCACCGAAAAATTAGCAAACAGACTTAATCCCGAATTATTTTTATAATTAATTCCAATACGTGGTGAGAAAAATAACCAGTCAAGGTCATACCCATATCCTGCGAATGCTCCAATTGCTTCGGAGTTAAGTTTATATTTTTGATAGCGAAGTTGTCCTGTAATTTGAGCAGATAACTTATCATCAAACTGATAGTATTCCTGTACAAAAAAAGAACCTACCTGTTTTTTTCCAAAATATTGATAATATTTTTGCTGAGGATTTACAGAACTGTTCAAATATTCTGCCCACACAACCTGTCCCCAATGGTCTGAATCAAATGAATAAAAAGAACCGCCAATAGTATGTTTTCCTTTGGCATGTTCAATATCTAATCGAGGATTCCACCCATATTGACTTTTATGAACCCATTGTTGCCGTACTAAATCGCCTTTGCTACTGTCAGAAAAATCCGTTAAATTATAGTTAAAATATGCAAGACTATCTTCAGGATTTTGGAATGTTTTCAACTGTTCATAATATCCTTTTCCGCGAATGTAATAAAATGTATTTGAAAGAGTAATCTTTTCGCTTAGGCGATAGACATTCCGAAGTTGATAATGCGGTTGATTAAAATTATCGGTCTCGTTAGAATAAGTAAGCGGATTATATTTTCTATCTTTTGCTATTTCATCTCTTGAGGCTCCGTAATAGGCAAGATGCATCTGCATTGGACCGCCATAGACATAAAATTCTGTTGTCATTTTGGGGTCAATACGACCGACTGAAAAATAATATGCCCATCCGTTGTACCAACTGTTATGTTTATATCCGCCGGATTTCTGTTTAGAAAAACGACCATTATATGCCCATTTACCGTCTACTAATCCCGATGAAAACGACAGTGACTGTTTATATATATCACCGGCACCTTTGTATCCGCCGTAACCTGCCGAGAGTGATGTTTTTTGTTTGGTGTTAAATGCTGTTGTAACAATATTGATTGTACCGCCAAACGATGCGTCACCATACAATGAGTTTCCTACTCCGCGTTGAACCTGAATATCGGTAACATTAGATGTAAAATCAGGCAAATCAACAAAATAGGTGGCATGGTCTTCAGGGTCATTTAAGGGGACTCCGTTGATATAGGTGACAATACGTTTGTCATCAAATCCGCGAATACGAATATAGCTGTAACCAAGCGATGCTCCCCCGTCGGAAAACGAATGCAGGTTTGGAGAATTTTTTAACAAAAGCGGAAGTTCTCCGACAGAATAATCTCGTTTGATTTCATCAGCCGAAATATTATCAAAGGCGATAGGGGTAATTCCAAGTTCGGCACGGTCAGCAGTGACCAAAATATCGTTTGTTTTGTAATACTTATTTTTTAGTTGTATCTCCTGCGGTATTTCTGAAATATCAAAATTGACTGACTTATACCCAATTGATGATACCGTAATATACGTTATCTCCTGTTGTTCTTTCAGTTTGAAAAAACCGTTCTCATCGGTAATTGTCCCGACTGATGAAATATTTGTAGCAATAGTTGCCCCTACAATCGGGCTGCCTTTTGTATCGACAACTTTACCGGTAATAACTTTGTGGTCAGCAGATACTTTCGTCTGCCCCAATAATATTGAGACAAAAAGTATCAATAATACTTTAATGATTTGAGTATTTACTCGCATGACGTACCTCAATTTCCTGCGGTTTACCCGCATTGAGCCAACAGTAGGTTGACTTTTCGGTTGCGTCCTGAAATCGTGGGTGTGCCGTTCATTGGCACGGGGGGATGATTTTCTCATCGGCGATGATTTATTCATCTCCGTTTCCCTACGCCGGTATTATCCGGATCAGGTCGAGGGGGTATATTCTCAGGCGGTGCTTTATGCGCCACCCCCAACGGATTATTATTTACGTCTATAACTTGGTAAAATTATGGAATCAGGTCAAGCTGTTTTTTTGAGGAGAAAAATTTTTTAACTATTGGATATTTGTTGATTTATAGCTTGGTTTTTTTGTCTGCCTTGAATTTTTTATATCCAAACCTTATTATAAGAATAAATCCAGTAAGAATATAAACAGAAATTTCTGGTCGAATGTAAAACCAATCTGTAATTATATCTTTAATTGTTTGGCTTGAAGGTGCTGGAATTATATGGAAAATATATACTGATAGAATAGTTGAACAAAGTATTGCAATAATGCTTGCTATTATAAATTCTTTAATAAAAATCTTCATAAATTATTTATATCTTTTTCTAATGTTTTTGTATAGTTCTTATAGCAATCTTCTTTAGTAGCCCTATTATTTACATACTTAATGAAACCACGTGGTTCTTTAAAATATGCTACAACAAAAGCTATTATTGGGTTTGATACAGACCCTAATATCCAAAGAAATTTATTTCCTCATTTATGATAACCAACAGATGTGCAACAATAAATAAAAAATAAAACGCTATTTCCATATTTTTATCCTCACTTATTGAAGAACTTAAAGAATTTAATTTTCATCTTTCAAATATAGTTCGGACAATCGAACTTCACTATTGGTAAATGTATATAGACATTCTAAAGAAGGTATTCCATCTATTGCTAATGTTTCATAACAATACATTTCTGTATAACCAACAGCAATACCTTTATGGGCGTTGTATTTCAAAAAATCACAAATTGAATTCAATATTTCACCAATTCGTGGAATTGTGTTTTCTAATTCCCTTACTTGATTTTTGACTTCATTTGTTATGTCAACTCGGCGAATTTGAAAATTATTATGTGTCAATCCTTCTTGCTACCTCAATGGCTCTCTTTTTTGTTTTTTCAGATATAGTAATATCTTTAGGGTCTTTCCAAAAAACAGAACTATAAGGTATATCCAAAGAATCTGGCGTAAATTTCCAACCAGCATATAAATGAGACCAATCGCTTACATCAGTAGCTGATTTATTCCATAAATACTCAATTGCTTTATCAACAATTTGTATTTGCCAATCTTCAAATAATGAAAGATTAGGTTCCCTCAATGGAAGTAAACGATGTTGCTTATATTTAAAAAAGGATTTTTTTTCCTCCTTTAAATCTCCACCGCTTTTCATTGTTTCTTTAATAAGCTTTAAAAATCTTGGTGCAGGTCCTTTATCTAGTCTAAAATAACTTTCACCAGTTATTGACTCTCCATACTTAGAATGAGTATGAAAATCTGATAAAAATAATATCTTATTTAGTAAAGTAGCTCCAAATTTTGGATTGTCTTCATTTTTCTGAGCAATATATAAAATCAACTCACTCAGCTTTTCATGGTTATAACTATTCCCACATTTATCCACACATAACTCCAATCATAACTTAATATACTCATATTTTATATATCGTCAATCTTTAATTACTTATACACTTCTAAAAGTGATATTAACCACAAAAATTATTGTAAAAATGTTTATATTTAATGTTTCATTCTCATTTTCTCAACACTATCACACCAATTTCTCAATCCCTCAGCTTTTACAGAAAACCTAAATTTGAGAGGAAAATTTGCCAACCAAAAACACTACAATAAATATTATCAAAAATGGCTTTAAGCCATTTTTTCAGGCAAAGCCATTTAGCTGTAACCGCATACAACTGTTTTGCTTACGGTGAAAAGGGCATGAAAAAACAACTAATAAAAGATGTTTTATATGAGACTGAACCCATCTTAAAAGACCTTTCGACAAGTTCAGGGTGACAATTGTATAAATAATTTGGAAATTAAATTATATGTAAAAATTTATAATGAATAATACATAATCATCCATCGCTGTAGAGAATCAAATTTTATATATCTGATAGTACTGCTAAACTTTGAAAAAATATCCTGTAGTTGATCTTCTGATAGGAAATTCTTTATTACTTCAAAAGATTCTCCATTTGGAAGTTCTCTTATACTGATTCTATTTTTATCATTATCAATATAATTTGTTTCTTCTCTAAAATATTGATTTTCTGACATCTCAAGAAAAATAACAGGTGTCTTAGGTTTAACTATATTTTGCAGCATCAATAAAAATGAATCAATCTCATTTTTTGGAATATGTGAAAAGAAATCAGCAGCGAAGACAGCATCAAATGAACCTTCTAAAGTGTCAAGAGAATAAGCATCAGTACATACAAACGTTATATTATTAAGTTCCCTTAGTTTCTTCTGTGCAATTGATAGAGATTGTCGGCTAGAATCTACTGCTGTTACTGTATTACATTTATTTGCTAAAATCTGCGTCCAATTGCCTGTACCACATGCAATTTCTAAAACAGATAAATCAGTTATGAGTGGTTTTATAATATTAATGACAGGGGAAAAAAGTTTTTCCATTTTATCAATACCTTGATAGTTCATATACTGATCATGCCAAAAAGCTCGTTGATCGTAGTATGATATCATTTTGTCAATTTGGGATTGTTTTTTCAAAATTATAACTTAATAATTAAATAGGTTTATTGTAAGTACAGCAATGAAACTTGAAAGGCTGTTACTCACCGGCGAATTTGTATAGCTTTTCTAAATCTGTCACTATTACTTCGGCATTGTTGACTGTTATAATTTTTTCTTTAGAAAGCTTTTTAAATGAACGGGATAGTGTCTCAGGGATTGTTCCAAGCTGCGAGGCAAGGATAGTTTTTTTTTCAGATAACGTAACAACTATCGGATTATTTCCTGCCAGGTTTTTTTCTTCTATTATATTTATAAAGTAATGAGCAAGACGAGTGTTTATGTCTGTCAACGAAAGTTCTTCAACTAATTTATTCAGTTTATGCAGAAGCTCTGAAAGGCGAGCGATAAGATTTAAAGCAATAGACGGGTTTCTTTCAATGATTGAAATAAATCTGTCACGATGAACTACCAAAAGCTTTCCGTCGGTCATTGTCTGTGCGGTTGCGGGATATTTGCCACCGCCAAACAAGGCTGCTTCGGCAAATGAATCTCCCTCAGAAGCAATCATCAGTATTTGTTCTTTACCGTCGGGTGAAGTTTTTAGAATTTTTACTTTTCCCGTTCCGACAATAAAAAAAGCAGGGGCAGGATCTTTCTCATAAAAAATAATTTCACCTTTTGAAACAGTTTTGACAGAAATTGCAGTGAGCATTGTTTCCAAAGAAGTATCATCAAAGCCTGAGAACAATTTTGATTTTTTCAAATATTTTATCATATAATTATTATACTTTTTATTTTATTTATCAAAGTATAGTACAATTATAGGCAAAAAAAAAGAGCCATATTTGACTCTTTACATCTTTTTTATGGGGTTTGTTACAGCAGCGAATCCAATAGTTTTTCAACATCGGTCATCATAAACGGTTTAGATAAAAAGCCGTCTGGTTTATACTCAGAATTTTCTTGGGACATACTGTCAACAGAATAGCCCGAGATAAGAACAACCGGAAGTTTGGGATATTTTTGTTTTACTTGTTCTAAAAGCTCCAAACCGGTCATATTCGGCATTTTCATATCAGTAATAATAAGAGAAAACTTATTTTGCTCTAATTTTTCTAAAGCGACAATACCGTCTTCTGCCAGTTCGGACTCATAATCAAATATTTCCAGCATTTCGCCAAGAAGTGTAGACATATTCGGATTATCATCAACTATTAATATAGACTTTGCCATAGTCTTTTTATCGGCAACACAGACAATGAGTTAACAGTTAGAGCTATTTTTTTTTGAAAAATTGTCAGACTGCAATATTATTTCTGCTTGAAGTTGTTTTATCCCGATTTTTTTTGAAGCAGAAATATTAAATAGTTTTTCAGATAGTTCCGTATCAGCTAAAAATTCAGGGGTTTTATCTATCTTATTGAATACTAACAGGTAAGGTACTTTTTCAGCCCCAATTTCTTTAAGAATCTCTCTTGTATGTCTAATTCGTTCGGAATAATTTTCTTCGGAACAGTCAACAACGTGAATCAAAAGATTGGCAAGAGCGACCTCTTCAAGGGTCGATTTAAATGATTCGACCAATTGATGAGGCAGTTTTTTGATAAATCCGACGGTATCTGAAAAAACGGTTACAGATGGGTAACCGGTTGACATAACCCGAGTTGTGGAGTCTAAAGTAGTGAAGAGCATATTTTTAGTGCGGACTTCTGATTTAGTCAGAACATTAAAAAGTGTCGATTTTCCGGCATTAGTATAACCGACCAAAGCGACTTTATATAGATTTTGACGGCGTTTTCTTTGGGTTGCACGTTGTACATCTAATTTTTTTAACCTGTTTTTTAATTGTGATATTTTTGTACGTACCTGCCGTCTGTCTATCTCAAGTTGTGTTTCACCGGGACCTTTGGCACCAATTCCGCCGTATTGACGTGAAAAATGAAGCCATGCTCCGGTTAATCTGGGAAGGGTATATTCAAGCTGTGCAAGTTCTACCTGTAATCTTGAGCCTGCTGTTCTTGCTCTGGTAGCAAAAATATCTAATATCAGAATTGGACGGTCAATTACTTTGCATTCTAAAGCTTTTTCCAAATTTCGCTGTTGAGCGGGCGAAAGGGTATCGTCAAAAATAACTGTATTTCCGTCGAACTCTTCAAGCATCTCTTTTATTTGCTCAACAAAACCTGTACCGACATACAAAGCCGGATTTGGTTTTTGTTTGACCTGAATTTTTTTGCCGATAATTTCTGCTTTGGCAGAAAATGCAAGTTCGGCTAATTCATTGAGCGACTCTTCAACCTCAAGACGTTCTTTTGATGAACGAGCTAAACCGACAAGAACTGCTTTTTCAATTTCTTTTTTCTGTAAATCTAATACCATATAAAAAGAATATAGAGAAAAAGGAGAAATTATCAAAGCTGTTAATCGGTATGCGGTAAATACGGTAATATCTGCTATGAGTAATTGTATATGTCAATATTAACGTAAACTTTTTACATATTGTAAGTTGTTGTCAAATTGTAAAATAATACAATTTTAAACAAATCAATATTTTCGTCTTGCATATATTTCATTTTATTGTATCATGGAATTGTCATGCTATTATTGGGTTTGATTTTAGCTTTAGACTTAGTTTGATTATATATAAACATAGAGCATGAGAATTTTTATGAAATATTGCATACTTTTCTTTATTGTTTCGTTTTTTTTCATTGATACAATTTTTGCAAATGTAGCCGGTTCAGACCACGACTTAACTGGATCCGGGCAAAAACTTTGTATGGCGTGTCATCTTCCCCATAATGCTCAAGGGGACAAACTTTGGGTTTCAACTCCGGTGGGAACATTTTCCGGTGTTGCGGATTTATGTTTTACCTGTCATGACGGTTCTGTAACTACTGTAGGTACAACAACTGCTTTTGACCAGTCAAAAGAACAGCATGTTGCTGTTGGTTCAGACTGTTCGGGAGAAGAGATCGGAAGAGCACACGTCTGAACTCCAGTCACACTGATATATCTCGTATGCCGTCTTCTGCTTGAAAAAAAAAAAAAAAAACAAAGAAAAACAGTAAAAGAATCAACCTGCTTAAATCATAACTCC
>CALCCW010000331.1:0-8620 GCA_937900185.1 uncultured candidate division Zixibacteria bacterium
TATTATAGGCTCTTACTTCCGATCTGCTCGTGATGTGGCTGATTGGGTGATTTGAGTTATTTGATTATTTATTTTTTTTTTTTCAAGCAGAAGACGGCATACGAGATATATCAGTGTGACTGGAGTTCAGACGTGTGCTCTTCCGATCTTTCATTGCAATAAATACTATAAGCACGGTAAGAGGAAGCAGCCCTGAAATAAGAACAGAAGAACGGAGATGCATAAGCATGATGATAACAACGATAATAGTAACTAATATCTCATCAACTAAAGCAGTATTTAATGTACCAAGAGTTTCATTAATCAAACCGGTACGGTCGTAAAACGGAACGATAGTAACTTGAGATTCTCTTCCGTCAGCCAGTATTTTTTTAGGAAGTCCGGGAGCTATCTCTTCTATTTTCTTTTTAACACTTTTAATCGTTGAGAGTGGATTCTCACCATAGCGAACTACTACAACTCCACCGACAGCCTCTGTCCCACCTTTATCCAATGCACCTCGACGAATTGTAGGACCTAATGTAACCGAAGCAACATCTTTGATTCGAATAGGAACATTATCAAACTGTGTAATTACAGTATTCTCAATATCTTTTAAATTTTTAATAAAGCCAAGCCCCCTAATTACATACTCAACTTTATTTATTTCAATTGTCCTGGCTCCAACATCAACATTAGACATCTTTACACTTTTAAAAACATCCTGAAGTTTAATATTATTGGCTCTCATGGCATCAGGATTTACGTCAATTTGATATTCCTGAACAAATCCACCAATAGAGGCAACTTCCGAAACACCATCAGCCGATTGTAAGGCATATTTGACTGTCCAGTCTTGCACAGACCTAAGTTCGTTTAAATCCCAGCCCCCTGTGGGATTGCCATCTTTATCACGACCTTCCAATGTGTACCAGAAAATTTGTCCTAATGCTGTCGCATCAGGTCCCAATGTAGGAGTAACTCCGTCGGGCAGAGTCCCTGAAGGCAGGGAGTTTAGTTTTTCGAGTACTCTTGAACGTGACCAGTAAAACTCTACATCATCTTTAAAAATAATGTAGATTGAGGAAAATCCAAAATTAGAATAACTTCTGATAGTTTTTACTCCCGGAAGACCTAACAAGGAAACGGTAAGAGGATAAGAAATTTGATCTTCAATATCCTGCGGGGAACGTCCTTTCCATTCGGTATACACAATCTGTTGGTTTTCACCAATATCAGGAATGGCATCTACCGGTACCGGATTTCGAGGAATTGATGTGATATCCCAATCAAACGGAGCAGACATAATACCCCATCCGATAAATAAGAGAGTAACTAATATTACTACCAGTTTATTCAGGAGACAATATTGAATAACTTTATCAAGTAAAGACTGCTTCTGTCCGTCAGGGATTTGAATGTTTTGAGACATATTCTATTCCTCTTTCCCTGCTTTAGCAGTTAATGTCTTTTGAATCTCACCGCAACGCAGCATTGATTCACCTAAGAAAGAATTATACACGGTATCTACAGTTTGAAGCCAGTATGCTCCTTTATTCTTATTTGCCATTGGGCAGAAAGTAAGATAGTAATTTTTACTCTCACTATGTCCAAAAATATCTTCCAGTTCAATTACTGATTTTGATAATAACAGGAAAGTACTCCTTAAATCTTCAATAGATTTATCTTTGGCACCTTTTTCGGCAGACTGGGAAACAGCACTTGAAATTTTCATCCACGACATGTGTGCATCACCCTCAAATAAAGTCATATCAATTTTTTTCACTACGTCAGATACAGCTTGATATCCTTTTACCGCTGCCTTTAAATCATCATTTGCTAAAGACATTTGGATATCAAAATATCTATCATATAACGGATTCAGAGCAGCAATAGCTTTTGAACCGGCTTGCTTATTTTCTTGTTTTTTTGATTTCATCTTTTTAGAACTATTACCGGGCATTACCATATTCCCATGCCCTACAGGTGCCGCACCACCGTCAGGCGACATCATACTCGGTTTTGCCTGAATCTGAAGTTCACTGTCAATTTTGAAAGCACCATTGACAACAACTAATTCACCTTCTTTAAGACCTGACTTCACAACATAAAATTTGCCGGCACGAGGTCCTAAAACTACTTCTCGTCCTTCAAATAATGGTCCGTCTTCATTTGGAATCTCAACATATACAACGGCACGTTTACCTGTTATCATAGGTGCGGTAACAGGAATCAATAAAGGGGCATCTTTGTCAGAAATTGTCTTTGAAGCGTAACCGAGTTCTTCAGCTTTCACAAGCGGCATACCGCATATATCACAAAACCCCGGCTTATCTTTCACTTCTTCCGGATGCATAGGACCGATCCATTTACCGGCTAAATTTTCATCTATCACTTTACCGTTATTATCAAGTTTTGATTTTACAATACCGCTGACAAACATTTCCGGTTTCAGCAAATTCTTTTTATTATTGACAATAGCTCTTATTTTTATCGTTCGTTTTTTAGGATCAACAACAGGATCAATAAAACTGATCGTAGCATTAAAAGTTTCACCCGGGAATGATGGAGAGCTGAACTGTACTTTCTGTCCATACCTTAGCCAAGGCAGGTCAGATTCGTATGCTTCAAAATAGACCCACAACTTTGAAAGATCAACTATTGTATATATTTGTGTTCCGGTTTTAACATACATACCTTCTTTGGCATTTTTGTGAACAACAACACCGCCAATAGGAGCGTTGATAGTTAAATGTGTTGTAGTTTTTCCGGTCGTTTCAATTTCTTTAATCTGCTCATCGGTGAGTCCATACAAACGCAGTTTTTCCCTTGAGGCAACCAATGTTTGTTCTGCTGTTTCTTTTAAAATATTACTTTTAGTCTGTCCTAATGCTTTCTCAGCTTTTTTAGCTTGTAGTAATTCTTCCTGTGTTGCCAATAATTCAGGTGAATACATATATACCATGTGATCCCCTTTGTTGACAGTCATTCCGGTAAAATCAGCATATAAACGGTCTAATCTACCGGGGACCCAAGCCGTAATATAATTTACTTTTCTTTCATCATACGCAATTTTGCCAACCATCCGTATTTCCGCTTCGGCAAAACCTCTACGCACAACAGTTGACTGTATCTTTGCCAATTCTTTTGCTGCATTAGAAATACGAATCTGACGAGGACCTAACTCTTCTTCCCCAACACCCGTAACCAAAGGTATAAGGTCCATGCCGCATATAGGACATTTACCCGGATTTGGAAGCTTTATCTGCGGATGCATTGAACAAGTCCAAATTGTCGGTTTTGATGAAACTTCGGCAGTATCTTCATGTACTGTTACATCCGAGGAATCAGATCCTCCGGAAGTCATTATCCCAAAGGAGAATGCCAGGATAATTACGATGACTAGTCCAATCCATCCGGACACACTCTTTGGAGTGATCCTTTGTAGTATATTATTATTTGTTATTTTGTCATTCATGGCATTCTCCTAAAGATTTATTTATAATTAGTGGTTATGACTGTTGTGATCACTAGCACTATCTTTTTGCATTTTCATATCATGTTTCATTTCCATCTTCATTTCCATTTTTTCTTTCTTACCGCCCATTTTATCAAGAACCTTTTGTGGATTTTCATTAAAAGTACCGCGGCATTTTTTACAACAGAAATAAATCCGACGACCTTCAAAATCTGCATATACAGACTTATCTTCTAACTCTTCTCCCGATACAGGACACGTTGTCTGAATGTTTTCAAAAAGAACTCCTTGTTCGGCTGCTTTTTTAAAATATGTATCAGGGTCTGCTTTAAATTTTTTCGAACACATAGGACAACAATAATACACTCTTTGTCCTTGAATATCAGAATAATAAGATGAATCAATAGCACCACCCATAACTGGACAATTTGTTTGGTTTTTTAATTCTTTTTTTGCTTCAGTTTTTTCTTCTGCTGCAAATGCTGAAAAAGAAAGCATCAGCAGCCCCAAAAGAATCATTGAAAAAAGTTTGTTTGTCTTCATTTGTTTTTCCTTTAAAAATTAGTTTAGTTAGTTGTAAGTTCTATTCCGGTTAACATATCAAATTCGGCTTTTCTTTTAGCCAAATTTGTTATAGATCTGTCGAGCATAAGCTGAAAGTTCAACAACTGCCGCAGAGCATCAAGTACATTGAGAAAATCCGCTTTACCCGCTTGGTATGATGTATATGATGCGTTCAATGATTGTTCTGCTTTCGGAACCAATCCATCTCGATATAATTGGAGCTTTCTTAAAGCATCATCATGCTGAAAAATTATTTTTTCTGTTATTGCTGTTAGTTGATTCTCCTTATCTTTAAGTAAATACTCAGCCGATCTCTTTTTGGCTTTTGCTTCGCTCTTCTTGGCATTATTCTTTCCAAACCAAAGAGGAACATTTATACCAACCGATGCTATCCAGGGGTCTTTACCGCTTTCATTTAATAAAGGGTTAAGAGCATCACCGGTTTCTATATAGTCAATCCCAAAAGTAAAATCTGGAAGAGATGATTTATTGGCGAGTCGTTCTGCATATTTTTCTTTTTCAATCAAATGTTCAATCGCATCTAAGTTTGGATTATTTTCAATTACCAACTCAATAGAATTTTTATTTGATATTGTTTCTTCTTGGAAATAAATGGACTCAGGAATTGGAATATCTACCGTATCAGATATATTCAAAACCGCATACATCCTTGCTTTGGTAGGAATAATTTTATCTTGCAAAGTAATCATCCTGTCTTCAAGTTTTCCTAATTCAACTTGTGCTTTGATTACATCAGGATGTTGCTTGAGAGCTACTTTATACTTAGCCCTTGCAACCGATTCCCAAAAAGTTAACAGTACTAAATTATCTTTTGTAATTTCAATTTCTCGACCTAAAAAATATAAATCATAAAAAACTGATTTGACTTGATATGACAACTTTAGAAGTTCGGCTTGAAATTTTTTGAAACTGACATTAGACATTTCAAATGCTATATCTTTTTTATCACCTAAAGTACCAAACCAGGGTATTTTTTGACGTAAAGAAAACTTTTGATTTTGCGGACCTACTCTAGTTTCAGCATTTTCAATAAAATATCCGTATACAACCATTGGATCAGGCAATGCACCTACATATCCTGTTTTCTCTAAATCACCTTTCCATTTATAGAATACTGATTTTAAACCAGGATTGTTCAGAGCTGCGATTTTTAGATAATCTTGTAAACTGGAACTGGAATTCAAACTGATTGGTGCAAAATCTTCATCAAAGTTTGCTTCAATTTCTTTAACTTCTTCCCGTGCTTCTTTTATTGACCCGAATTCTGTTTGTGAATAAACCCTGCTTCCCAACATTGGGCTTAGAATCAATAAGAATAGGACTTTTACTTTCAACTTCATACATAACCTCATATTATATTTTCATTAGACTTATATCAAATACCATGCCAAAAATATAAACCTCTTTGTAACAACAAGTTATGCTTTCATGGCTATTCGCAACTCAAAATAATTATAGATTATTATTCAAAAGTGAAGAATTATATATAATATTCTTCACTATGATAATAATTATTTTAACTTACTGATTCACAGACTAAATTTAGTTTTATTTTTTTGTTCCGGTAATAAATTTTACTGTAATTATCTGGTATAAAAGTATTAAACCTATTTAAGTGGTAGAATTTAATATTTGGGTAGCTCTTTAAGAAATCACTTACTAATAAACCTGTTCATCAAAGTTATCTTAGTTTCAAAATCCGAATAGAACCAACAAAAACCACAACAACGATTATAGCACCAACAACAAGATCAGGAAACTGTGAACCTGTCAGGCTTACAAGAACTCCTGCTACTATAACTCCTAAATTGACAATAACATCGTTTGCGGAAAATATCCAGCTTGCTTTCATATGTGTACCTTGGTCTTTGTGTTTTGCTATTAGCCAAAGGCAGAAAACATTAGCAAACAGTGCAATCGTTGCAACTCCAATCATGTAAGGTGGATTAGGATCGCTTCCAAAAACAAACCTTCGACCAACTTCAAACATAGCTCCTACAGCTAATGCAAGTTGAAACCAACCACTATAATATGAGCAGCTTTTAATTTGTGCTGTGCTGCTTTACCAACTGCCAGTAAACTAATACCGTAGACAGTTGTATCTGCGAGCATATCAAGTGAGTCAGCAATAAGTCCGGTAGAGTCAAAGAGCCAACCTGAGACAAATTCAGCAACAAACATAATACCGTTAATGATGAGTAATATCCATAATACTTTAGCATGTTCTCGCTCTGAAGTACCTGATACTTGAGACGGTAAATCAGAGTCCAATTTCTCAGCAGTTTCTAATAATATCGCTCCCAACTTTAATCCAACCAAGCGACTATTGATTGTATCATTATCCCCGGTATGCCACACTATCAAGATACGTTCTGCAAGATTGAATTCAAGTAGTTGAACACCCTCGCTTTCCTCAAGAGTTGTTCTAATTAGCTGTTCTTCAGCCATACAATCCATTTTAGGAATTTTAAATCTGCTTTTTTTCATACTAAATATTTCTAACATCTTTCTTCATCGCTTTACGTTTTAATGCTATTTGAATTAAAAGGTAAACACCGGCAAGCATGGGAACAATAGAAAGATACTGACCCATTGTCAAATATGAATGAGATAAGGTTTGATACTCTTTTAAATACTCTATTAAGAAACGAAAAAGAAAATACAAAAATAAAAACAGTCCCGTAAGTAACCCTTTTGGTCGTTTCTCTTTTCCAAACAATTTATCTGCTTTTAAGAGTATGATGAATAAGAAAACTCCGAATAATGACTCGTATAGCTGTGATGGATGACGGGCAAATAGTCCATTATCGTATCGAACAAATCTCACTCCCCAGGGCAAATCGGTTGCTCTTCCAACAACCTCTGAATTTATAAAATTACCTATTCTTATTAGTATAGCACCGACAGCTGCAACAAAAACAAGCCTATCTACTATATCAATAAAGTTTAAGTTATGCTTCTTAGTAAAAATAAATGTCGAAATAAGTAGACCTATGGCAGCACCATGACTTGCCAAACCTCCTTTCCAAATATATAGAACACTTAGGGGATTAGATAAAGTTGTCTGAAAATCATAGAAAAAACTATGACCAAGCCTTGCACCTATAATTGTTCCCACTATTGCCCAAACGGGAAAGCTTTCTGCAACTGTGCGTTTTATTCCTGCTCTGTTTGCCTGCCATATCCATAGTTGATAACCAATGATTATTGTCAAAGCCCACAAGAGACCATAATATCGAATCTCAAGTGGACCCAGATGAAATATAACCGGATCCATATTGAATATCAAAATATTTATAATTACATCAAACATTAAACCTTACACTTTTCAATTTCTACTTGTCCGCCATCAAAGTACTTCTTCCTAAAATAAAGAGCAACATTGACTAATCCAATAAGAACCGGAACTTCTACTAAAGGTCCAATCACCGCCGCAAAAGCAACTCCTGAATTGATCCCAAATACGCCAACTGCAACAGCAATTGCAAGCTCAAAATTATTTGATGCTGCGGTAAAACTAAGAGTTGTTGCTTTTCCGTAATCAGCTTTGGCTTTTTTGCTCATATAGAAACTGACTAAAAACATTACCACAAAATATATCAATAACGGAATAGCGATACGAACCACATCCATAGGGATCTTTACAATCAGCTCACCCTTAAGCGAGAACATAACAAATATAGTAAACAACAATGCCACAAGTGTAATCGGGCTGATTCGTGGTATAAATTCATGTTGGTACCAATCTTTCCCCTTAGCTTTTACTAATACAAATCGTGTCAGTATCCCGGCAATGAATGGGATGCCAAGATAAATAAAGACACTCTCGGCAATCTGACCAATAGTAATATCAACAGCCGCCCCCTCAAGTCCAAAAAGTGGAGGTAACTTGGTTACAAATATCCAAGCAAAGACCGAGTAAAACAGCACTTGAAAAACCGAGTTAAATGCAACAAGTCCGGCAGCATACTCAGGGTCTCCATCAGCGAGATCATTCCAGACAATTACCATGGCAATACAACGGGCTAAACCAATCATAATCAAGCCAACCATGTATTCCGGGTAGCCTGCCAAAAATATCACCGCAAGGAGAAACATCAAAATAGGACCTATCACCCAGTTTTGAATCAGGCTGAGTGTTAAAATTTTATAATCACGAAATACCCGTCCCATCTCTTCGTATTTAACTTTTGCTAATGGTGGGTACATCATCAGAATCAAACCTACTGCTATAGGAATGTTTGTTGTTCCAACTGAAAATGTATCCCAAAACCCGGCAATACCCGGAGAAAAGTGACCAACTGATACTCCAATTCCCATAGCTGCAAAAATCCATAGTGTAAGATAGCGGTCCAAGAAACCAAGTTTTCTGATTACTGATTTATCTATGTTCATGTATAATTCTCCTTCATATTAAAAATAAATAGCCATTACAAAAGTAACAAGATCGGAAGAGCGTCGTGTAGGGAAAGAGTGTAGATCTCGGTGGTCGCCGTATCATTAAAAAAAAAAAAAAAATAGAAAAGAAAAAAAAAAAAAAACAACATCATAAAGCACAAATAATAACGCTCAAGAGTC
>CALCCW010000332.1:0-7675 GCA_937900185.1 uncultured candidate division Zixibacteria bacterium
TAGGAAAAGAGACAGGATGGGGAAAGGAGAAGACAGTGAAGGATGGTGGTAAGGCCGCAGTGCAAGAGATAAGGTATGAAAGGCAGGAAAAAAAAAATGAGAAAGAATAATAGGTTTTTATTGTTTGTTTTTTTTTTTCAAGCAGAAGACGGCATACGAGATATATCAGTGTGACTGGAGTTCAGACGTGTGCTCTTCCGATCTTAAGTTTTGAGACCACCTTAATACTTCAGTAATAATATTTAAACGTACTTCCCCCATAGCAACATCCCTAACATTATTATTAGTAGAAGCTACATTGTAAATAGAATCACCACAATTAATTATATCATTGTTTTTGTAAGAATTAATTTTAACTCTTCCTGAACCATCAATAACATTGAGTACTAAAAAAGCACTATCTATGAACTTATCAGTCGAATCAAATACCAAATCTCCAAACATAAACAGAGGTCTAAATATAAAGTCTTCTTTCTCTCCAAAATATTGGCTTGTAAGGGCAGTATCAGCACAATTCAGGAGAACATTACCTTCATCACTTGTTAACACTCCATCCAAAGTTGGATAAAAAGTTTTTAAAGTTTCGGGGTAAGTAGGGAGTTCGTACACAAAATCAGATGACATATATGAACCTGGAAGAGTGATTTCATTCACACGATAAATATTATCATAGTTTACAGAAGATAAATTTCTATTAGCATCAAGTTTTGAAAGTAAAATTCCATCCTTATTAGTCTCCTGATAAAAAGATATTTTATCATCAACCTTTATCCCAAGAGTATCTTGAGGTTGAACTGAACAGTCATTTACATATAATACATGAGCATAAGCAGAAGATTTACGAAATGTTTGAAGAGTGTCAACAAGAGCAATTCTAGTATTCATTTCGATTATGTCCCCTTGAATTACTGAGATAGAACCCGTTATATCACCAACTCCTGAAGGTATGTCACAATAAAGCGAATCAATGGTAACACCATTTAGTTGAATCCAGACATCACCTTCAATACCAAGACAGTGATTTTTTCTAATATCTAAATAATAATAAACTGTTTGTGGGCATGGTGTTGTGAATAATGTCGTTTTTTCCATTACTTCTGGAAATAAAGGGTTAAGTTTTCCTTCTACCTCACAAGTAACTATTTCATAATTATCAATAATTGTATCTATATGTATCCAACCAAACGTAGTATCAGATTTATATAAATCCATTCTTGACCATTCTGTTGGATGGAAAGGAAATTGTGTATTGAGAGTATCAACCGAAGAGTCATAATTTAATTGAAAACCTTCAATAAAATTAGTTCCGTATTCAAATTCGGTTACATCACCTGCTGGGGAATATTTTCTATAAAGTCGACCATTCCCTGAATATTCATACCTTTTAGTTAGTGAATCAAGTATTAATGAAGAATCAGGATCAGTTTCAACGTCTAATTCATAAGAAGTTGTACTTTTTAGAAGACCTACATATCCAATAGTATCTGTACTATCAGAATATTCATATTTAGATTTTTGTAAATCTTTTTCAGTAGAATTAATCATTTGACGAGTGACAGATGAATCTATAAGTGAGTTAGTATAATAAATACCAGGGTTTGTTATCGGATTTGCAACATTGAAATAGTTGTTATTATAAAAATTAATTGATATATTTCCCCATGCATCTGTAACGGAATCAGATAAAATATTACTGTTTGTTTTATCGCTTCCATTATCCCACCCATACCCGTAGTTAGTAGTTGTTGATATTCCTTCTTTTGTTAGAGTTTTACTCAATAACATAAGAGTTGAGTCAGCAATATCCCAAGTTTGAGTTGTCATTAAGTTATCATAAGTACCGTCAAAGTCTGTTTGTTTTCTTTCAATGAGCTTTAGAGACCATCCTCTATCACGACTAGAGGGATTGTAAAATCCTGTTTCTCCATATTGTTTATATGTAAGATTTATTTCTTTTCGATTAAAATCATATAATGAACCACCATCCCAATAATATCTCTTAGTATAGAAGATATCATCGTCAGTATAAAAACCGTATTGGCTTTCGTGATACCATGAAAAAATCAAACTATCTACGGAGATAACAGAACCTGATGTGTCAACTCTCCTTATTGCTGTAACCATATTATTATAAAACGGATCTCTTCCGATATTGATATGCTCAACAGATCGAGTACAGGGAATTTTACCCGGCTGACAGGATTCGGTAGCATCAACAGTCAAAAAATCATAGCTAGAAGAGCTATCTGGAGGATATTCTGTCCGTTGATCATTGTAATAAGAAAAGAAGGTACGCTCACCATCAGGATAGGTTATATAATTCAATCTCTGTAAATGCAATTGATGAGTAGTACTTATTATAACGCTTGCAGTATCAAAATCACAATCATAAATCTGATAATCATCAGGCGGATATCCCCCCGCATTATTTATCACTCTTTTATAAAAATTATAGTGGAATTCTGTTTCTCGCCCAACAGCATCTATAATAGAACGGATATATGCTCTATTATATAAACCGCATGTGGTTATACCTTCTCCACTATGCAAAAAATTATCTGCTGTAATATTATATCTAAACTCATTATCTTTAGAAATTACAACACTAGCACCTCTATCAACAGGATTCCAATTAAATCTAATTATATTATTGTTTACATCAATATAAGACAAGGGTGGTCTTCCGTATATAGTGTCACCACAACAACCCCATGGTGTTATTGTCCTGTTTGGGAAAGTACCTGTTACCTTAGGATCTTCATCAAAATTAAACAACATAATAGTATTATGAAATTGGTCCAAAAATAAATATGGTATAAATGTATGTAAAGCATCACCTCCATCAAAAGGTATTGTTGGATTTGTTTTCCACTTAGGTCTGTAGTATCTAAATTTAACTATTGTTCCATCTTCTCTAAATAATGTAAAAACTCCTGTACTGTCCATGAACCCTTTTGTTTTATCGTCTTTAGATAAAGTTCTGTACTCGCCATTGAATATTTTATAAACATAGATTCCACTCGGATTATTAGAATCATTTTCTAAACTAAAAAGTTGTAAAACCGATCCATCACCCATCAGAATTGACATTGTTCCATGACCAACAAATCCTCCTCCATAAGGAGGATTATTGTACTTATAACTCACGTGATAACCGTTAACAAGAGCATTAACTTCTTCATCTAGAGCTAATGTGTCTGATGTAGTATTCCCCCAAGAAACAGCTTCATTTTCAAAATTCATAGTCTGAACAGCAATATTATTTATGGAAAAAATCCATGCAGGCATATTGATTGAGTTTGATCTCTGTGTACCATCTACTAAGTGTATTCCACTTGTGGACATATGTCCAACTGAACCATTATATGCTAATTTCAACTCAAAATTTAAGCCATTCTGAGACAAAGGGATATATTCAAGAATCTGTGAATACATAAGGTTTCCATTAAAATCATTTACAATCTCATTTCCATCATAACTAAATGAATTTGATTTTAGATATCCTCTTTCATTAAACATCCCAGCCGCATCTGCCATATTGCCTAATTGAGATTCATCTTGTGCAATAGTTTGTGAGTTGAAAAAAAAATAAAAGATTAAAAGTGTTACGAACAATTGTGAGATACGAAAACGCATAAGAACCCTCCTGAAGGTTGCAAATTTATAATTTTATTTTCTGAGTAAAGAATAGCATGTTATCTCTATTTTGTCAATAATTATTTTTGCACTATGCGACGATACACATTACTTGCGAGGTATTATATAACTTACTTGTATCTTTTCTAAAAAAAATGTATGAAAAATAAATTTGTTTAAAAATTTCTACAAGTAAAATACAGTGACAATTCTGTCACCGCTTTTCGAAAATCTTCAGTTTGATATAGTTATACAACTTTGATTAACTGGAAACACCACATCAAACTTTTTCCCAGTAAGGTTATTTAAAGCGTCTGCCATCTGTTTTTGTTGTTTCAACAATGTAGTAAGTAGCCCAGTGTGATCATTTTCTTCAACTCGGACTTTTAACTCTGCAAGTTCCTGCTTCTGCCTTTCCAATCTCTGAGCAGTCAGTTTTTCTCTCTGCTTACTTTCCTCAAGCTCATTTTTTATATCTTCAAGAGAATTATCAAAATGTTTTTTGATGACTCTTTTACGATTAACTGCCAGATAATTAACATACGCATTCAGCCATTTACTTTGAGGGGAATGTCCCAACCTCATGTTTATATCTTCAACATGCCATCCTTGAGCAAATAAATGACATGCCATTCCAGATCGTAAATCTTTCCATGATGGTCTTTCTCCGTTTGGTTCACATTTTACAACTGAACGTCGAATCACACTTCTAAAAATCTGTAAAGCTTGGCGGTATTTAAATGTAAAAACAAAATCATCATCCTTATACGGAATTGGTTTTCTTCGGATATGCCCTTTTTCATCACGATATTCAATTTCTCTACCGTATTTGAATAGAGCATCTAAATATCTTACAGTTTCAGGATAGATTGTTGGCTCACTCCTTGTTTGTCTACTTCTTTTTAGAGTTTCTTGAGGCAAATAAACCAAGTATTCTGCTTCTTTAGTCTCTTTATTGATTTGTTTCTTGAAATTCTTAACTCTTAACTCCAGAAGCGAAGCAATATTTTCACCAATATCCCAAGCCAGCCAAAACAGAACAAAATGCTGAGGTTTTTGAAGAAAACTAAGCATCTTTTTTAAACTCTCCTCTGTAATGAATCTAACTTCTTTTTTATTTTTATCAGTGAAAAATTCTAAGGCATTCTCTACTTTATCATGTAACCCCGCAAGTTTAAATGGTTTAGCTTTGAATATTTTGTTATAGTAACTTCGTCTATCTTCAAACCTTTTTCTCATTCGGTTAAGAATCTTTCCATCTTCAAGGTCATTGTAAACATGTTTTATATCTTTTTCAGTCAATTCGTTCCATGATTTGTTATTAAACCATAAATTAACATTTCTGAGCATATTGATATAGCCACAAAGGGTTTTATAAGAAGACTCATCTAGTGTAGGAAGTCCGTTTTGTCGTTTTAGTTTTTCTTCTTCCCAGTCAAAGAACTTTCCAAATAAATCTCTGTTATAGTTGTTAATCAATTTATCTGTAAGGAGTTTGTCTTTACTTTTACTGTACCTTTTCTCAAAAACCATAAAATATGCACACAGTAGATATATTTAAACCTTTTGCATGTGCAGGAAGTTACGCAACGCCCCGACCGAGATATGAGTAACTTATAGTATCTTCTTGGGGCGTTGGAATTTTAGTTAAAAATTTTACTCCTCAAAAGAGAATATCCTTTTAGATGATTCATTTCGTTAAACAGCTTGGAAAAAAGGAATTATTATCAACATAACACATCAAAGATACCATCATCATCTTTCTCTTTATTTTATGAGATGATATTTTTATCAAAGAATTTATTTTTTTCTATTACATCAGTCGTACGTTCAAAATCTATTTTTTCCTTAGACCACTTATAAGCTAAAATTACTTTATCATTTTTAATCCAATAATGCGATTGACATGGAGAACTCAAATTACTTGTTGAGGAATATAATGAAACACTTTTTCCGTCAATTCGGGTGAGGTTCAACCATAAACAAAGAATTAGAAGAAATGGAAAAATATTAAAACTCCAATTTGTTCCATAAAACCACTATGGCAATTATAACAGGCAGTTACAATTCAAACATTGCCTTTTGGGGAGATTCTTTAATCCATGAGCAATCAAATTTAGATGGATTTAATCTAATTGAACGGAATAAGGAGTCAGGCATTTGGATAAATGAGAAAGATCCAGCGGCATTAATAATTGAAGCAAAACTCAAATCAATAAAAGATCAACTTCAACAGTCCAACGTAGATAAATGTAATTATGAAATATTTTTTTTTAGATCAAAATGGGCATTCAAACAAAAAACAAAAACAATATACACAGCAGAAAATAACATTATTGAAATATATGACCATAGTCAAAATGAAATTGACAACTTCTTTTTTCAAGATTATCCCTATAAAGATATACTACACATAAAACCCAGAATAGAACCAATAACAGACAAAGAATATGTACAATTCATAGGAAAAATAAATAAATCAGATAATAATACAAAGGAAACAATAAATAATATCCTAGAAGAGAGTATAGACCTCTCAAATAGGTCATACGTATACTATGACTACAAATGCTTAGAATCACAAGTCAAACAACTACTCGGAGAAGTTCGACAAAAAGACATATCATCAACACTCAATAAAAATAATTTCAAAACAATAGGATATTTAAAGAATTCTTTATGAGAAAATATCTTAACTAGTACTAATACTATCTTCAGAAATTTTACTATATAATACATTTACAGAAGAATATCCCTCACACCGAGGATTAAAAGGAAGAGACAATTGACTACCATTCGAAATTAAGCAATCTAACTGCTTAGACTGAACAAAGTCTAAAACTGATTGATGAAAAACAATATATGAACAATTGGAATGATCACAGATAACACTTTGAATATCTTTAGGTAGCTTTTCAATCTCATAATCTTCCTTAATTTCCTTATAATAATCACAAAGCCGTTGTCCTAAGCATAATAAGCTTCCTTCAATCAGTTTACTTCCATCAATCTTAAACAATTCACCATATTTAGATAAACAAATACTTACTCTAAAGTTAAATTTATTTCGGAACGAAGTCTTAAGAAAATCAATAATACTCAACACAATATGAATATCATCACAAATTATTTTACTACCTTCATTTGTAGTTTCTTTCTCATGAGACAATAATTTACCTTGAAACAGACTGTCGATATTATTTAAAACTTTACTTCTTTCAATATTTACTAAATCTGCAGGATGCTTGCTGCTATCATTAATATCCCAAACGAGAGCAAATGTTTCATTATAAAAGCTAAATCCAAGTCCATCACTAGAAGAATTAAATAAATTAATAGCTGAATTAACTTCATCTTGTAAAACATCCTGAATTTTGAATAGACATTCAATACTACTACCAAAATCATCACAATCAATAAGTGAATTGAAATGTTCAATCAATGGAGTAAAATTATGAACTATCACACTATTTAACTTATTGATAGTTTTAATAACATCCTCTACAGAGTTGTTAATTGGTTTATGTTTAGGTGACTTAAATACATCATAATAACCCTGCAAAACATTATAAAAAAGCTTGGTATATTGTTCTAATAGGATTATCAACGACAATAGTATATTTATATCATTTGGAGCTTTGACATTTCTGTTTTCTGCAATCCATGGTTTAATAGCATTATTCCATAAAGAAGAATCGGGATTGGGAGAATTTTTTGGCCAGGAATTATTTGCTACCTTTAAGTACTGATCAAATTTTTTAAAATAGTCTATCTTCTGTTTTGCTTGCTTAACCCAGTCATATAAATTCTTAAGATACTCCTTTAAATCATCTACGGACTTTTCCGTCATATTATTAGGGAATAAACTTATTTTTTTAAGAGTTTTTTCAGCACTATATTTGTCATGATGTAACCACCCAGATCGGAAGAGCGTCGTGTAGGGAAAGAGTGTAGATCTCGGTGGTCGCCGTATCATTAAAAAAAAAAAAAGAAAAAATGATGAAAGTCTCATGATAATTCAATGTGAAGGCAGAATCAA
>CALCCW010000333.1:0-6605 GCA_937900185.1 uncultured candidate division Zixibacteria bacterium
AGCAGAAGACGGCATACGAGATATATCAGTGTGACTGGAGTTCAGACGTGTGCTCTTCCGATCTTGAAGAAGCTAATGCTTTAGAAGGTCCATTGCTTGAAAGAAATTTAATTGCTCTTTCAACTATCGCATCTATTGCTACCATGGTTGGTCTATTAGGTACTACAGTTGGTATGATTCGTGCTTTTGCTGCGACCGGTAATGTTGAAGGCGGTGTTATTGATGCAACTTCTTTGGCAACAGGTATTTCAGAAGCTCTTATCAATACTGCCGGTGGACTTATTTCCGGTATTTTAGGTATTTTCTTCTATAACTTTTTTGTAAACAAAGTAGATGCTTTTAACTATACCACCGACGAAGCTACTTTTGAAGTCCTTCAAATTCTGAAAGAAAAAGAAGGAATCTAAATTATGGCGGCTAAAAAGAAACGTCGGGTAGCCATTAAATTGGATATGACACCTATGGTGGATATTGGATTCCTCCTACTCATATTCTATATGGCAACGACAACTTTTAAACCACCTGAAGCACGTGCGGTCGATTTACCGGAGTCACATTCGCAGATTGAATTGCCGGATAAAGATATTATAAATATCACCGTGACCAGTTTAGATTCAATGTATGTGGATTATACCTCTATTGCGGAAGTTGAGATTGAAGGTAAGATTGTGAATACTTCTGTAAGACATGTTTCTACATGTGATGATGCTCCTTGTGTAGTCGAAAAAATTCTCCGAGCTCGGGGTAAGAACTATAAAGCATTGGTGGTTATTAAAGCAGATAGAGATGCATCGTTTGGTACTATGAAGAAAATTATGAATGAGATGCAGTCGAATAATCTGGAAAGATTTTTAATTATTACTGATAACGAAGTAGAAACAGAAGCTGCCGCTGCTGCTGCACTTGCTGAAGAAGCTGCCGCTGCCGCTGCTGGGAAATAAATAGATTTTACCGTTTGTCCAAATAAATGAACAAACGTTAACGAATAATTTGAAAGGAAGTGATTACTAAGTGGCTGGTGAAGTTGCCGAACGCTCGAAACCCACAAAAGGGAAAGGGCTCAGAAGACCTAAGCGTCGTGTCTCAATTAGACTTGATATGACTCCAATGGTTGATATCGCTTTCCTCTTGTTGATCTTCTATATGGTTACAACTGTATTTGCGATGCCTCAGGCTATGGAGATAAATTTACCTCCTGCCGATCAGAAAGAACCTGTTGATATCAGGGAATCAAATCTTCTCACTATCCGTGTTGATGGTGAAGGTCGTTTTTGGTGGAATCCAGGAACACCGTCTCCTGATAATCTTCCACTTCTACTGCCGTCAGCTCCTGATACTCCTGATACGGTTGTGTATAAGCTAAACTCTGATACCTTACAATCTCTGTTAGTAACACAAAACAGAGAAAACAGTAAGCTGAATACGCTTATACTTATCAATGATGATGCAACTTATAAGGATATGGTAAATATTCTTGATGAAATCGATTTGATTGAACGTTCTTGGAACAAATTTACTGCTGAAAAGCTCGGTAAAAAAGTTGAAGAATTAACAAAAGAAGACGGGAAATTCTCCTATCGATATGCTATTGGCGATTGGGAAGAAAAAGATAATAGAATTATTGCCGCTGCAACACAGCAGGCAATAGAAAAGGGTGAGATATAATGGCTAAACAAAATATATTATACTCTCCCTACGGTGCCTATGAACTCAAATCTAAGTACCAACGAAATTTTGCTATTGGAACTTTGTCTGTGGCAGCTTTTATCGGGTTACTTGTTTTGGGGTCATGGATTTATGGTGCTTTGCAAAATGACAATATGGATGCGATAGATGCTTCTGCTGTTGTTATTAAAACAATAGCAGATTTAGGTCCGCCGCCGTCAATTGCTAAAAAACCTCCTCAAGTAAAAGTAAGTCAGCCTGATGTTGCCGCTCCAAAAGTTGGTATTCCGAAACCGGTTGCTGATGATGAAGTTCTTGATGAAGATGTTGTTTTAGCTACAAGAGATGAACTGGCTGAAATTATAGCTCCTGATATTACTGCCGATAATGGCGAAGATAGTATTATTGATATTGCCGATGATGATTATCTTCCGGCAGCTGATGAATTTATACCGGTAGAAATTATGCCGGAAATGATTCATGAAACGAAACCTGCCTATCCTCGTTTAGCAAAACTAGCAGGTATTGAAGGTACTGTTTGGGTAAAAGCTCTTATAGGTAAAAGCGGCAATGTTTTAAAAGCTCAGGTCGGTAAATCTTCAGGGACTGTTTCTTTAGATGATGCTGCTGTTGCTGCTGCAAAAGGCAATAAGTTCAAACCGGGTATTCAAAACGGTCGACCTATCAATGTTTGGGTTACTTATAAGGTTGTATTCTCGCTGAATAATTAGCATATATATCGTAAATAAAAAAAGGCACTGTATCAATGAGTGCCTTTTTTTATTGCACAAAATCTTTGGTAAATCGTTTCTATTATAGAAGACATTTATTTACAGTTATTATAGCTCTGAGCTGTCTGGAACCTATTCCTGACAGCAGATATTATAAATCCCCTCATAGATAATCTCTCCTTGACGCATGAGAACCGTCCAAAATGAAAAGGAGTATAGCTATGTCGACAAATTCTGTTTTTTCTCCGTACGGTGCTTTTGAAATGAAAGCATCATATCAAAAAAATTTACTTATCGGGAATTTAATTGTTGTAGGTTTGACTCTCACAATAGTTTCTCTTTTTTGGATAATTTCACTATTTGTTACTCCACTTGTTGTAGTAATAGGACCTTTCGAAAATAATAGAGGGGGATTGGTGGGGGAGAACCATCGCATTCCTTTAGATGCTGAAACTCTTCGACAACGAGGGAATAGACCCCAGATACAGCTTTATCCCGGGGTAATTCCTAATCCGATTCCTGATGATGAATTTATAGATGATGAAGTTCCTGTTCTTATAAGTGTTGAAACATATGCCGGTGGTGATGGGATTGATAGTAACTATGACGATAATTTATATACAGGGGAAGGAAATCCAAGTTATGTATATGGAGGTAGTGATGAAATATACCCGGGTGAAACAGATTTTGTCCCGTTTGAAAAAGAACCGGAGATGTACTATTACAAACAGCCAAGTTATCCCCGATTATGTAAATTAGCAGGTATTGAGGGAGTAGTGACTATAAAAGTTTTGATAGGTAAAGACGGATTAGTGATAAAAGCAAAAATCGCCCGTTCATCAGGAAGCGACGCATTGGATGCTGCCGCTTTGTCAGCTGCTAAAGATAATAAGTTTAGTCCGGCTCTGCAAAACTCTAATCCGATTTCATTGTGGGTTTCTTATAAAGTAACATTCACATTAGAGTAACAAGAACCGGGGAGATGGTGGACAGATTTTGTATAGCTGTCTTAAACAAATTATTGTTTTTTATGGACAAAGTGCCGGTGCCGGTCCATCTTGGAACATATAGGCAATCAAAGCGACTAAATCACTAATATTAATTGGGGAATTACCTCCTGAACCGTTAATATCTTCTTCTTCTTCACAAACAGGAGGATCTCCGTTTCGGAACATATGGTCTACCATTTTTATAACATCAGAAACATTTATACCATTGTCATCAGGCGGATTTTCAGGGCTGTTGTCAACATTTCCCCTAATTCCTATACAGCAGGATTCAGATGATAACGATATAGAACCGCTGACGGTATCGGGAGTATAGCTTATACAGTTAGTTCTAAATGATGGTTCTTTGCCGTTAAAGGGAGAGAATATTATTGGATTGGGACCTCCGCTTGCATTGTTAGGAATAGTAAAATATAGAGACATAATAATTCCTTCACCTGCAGGTAAACTAGGAGAGCTGTTTGTGGTGGTAGAACGAATTAAAATCGAGGCTCTATTATTAAATGGATCAAGAGCAGAGAATAACTGTTCTTCAAAATATTCGGTCATAAGACCTGCCGTGGAAAAAGAATCAAAGCTGAGGTTGTAGGGACCGCTCCAGTCAAATGGAACTTCAAATTCACGCATATCTAATGTGAATTTAGCCCATACATCAACTCTCACTGATGAACCGGGTAATGACTGAGCATCTAATGCAATAAGTGTATCTGCTAAGACAGTATTGAATTCTTTTAGCACGTATAGCTGACCTTCGATATTGGAAGCATAAAAACGTCCACTTGGAGTTTGAGGATATACTCCCCAGCATCCATTATAGTTAGCATTTTCCGATGCAGGATAGGTATCAAATTGGGCTATTTCTACTATAGAGTCAGGATTGGTTAAATCCAAAACCACAACTCCTGATTCATAATGTGAAACATAAGCGGTGTCGCCTACAATTTGAGCATTATGGGCTAAATTACTGGGAGCTAAATATTCATCCGTCAGTTGTACGTTTTGTAAATCTTCAATATTCCAAAGTTTGATAGTTTTTCCGGGGGTCTCTTCGGTTGTCAAAAGATGACGTTTGTCGCCGGTCGGCCAAATATTATGTACATATCCGGCATTGGGAATAGTCACGCGGGTAAGCATCTCCGGTGAATTTTTGTTTGCCATATTCCAAATAGAAAAAGACGGGTTCACACCTTCTGCCATATACAGAGTATCATTATGACAAAATATATCATGTATTCCGCCGCTGGGACCAAAGCTGCCGACATAAGATGGGTTTTCAGGATTTGATAAATCTTGTATATGTACCGATTGATTAACAGATGATGTACCCTCTATATATGCATATCCCTGAACAGTGTCGATTGATAAATTATGTGATGTTCGTTGTCCTGCACTACCGGTTGCGATAGAATTTACATAATGAACCGAATCGGGAAGATACTGCATGTCAATTATAAGTAAACCGTCATTAGTACCGGTAGCCTCAGAAACTGCATAGCAGTAGTTTTGGTATGTTTTTATATCATGCCAAGTACCCGACGGGGCAGGAACAGAGCCGGCTAATGAGGCAGTTTCCAAGTTATAAAATTCAATGGCATTCCACGAGGCGTATATCGCATACTCTGTACCACTACTGTCTGTCCAACCCCAGCAGTCAGAACCGGCTCCTGTTGCTGTTGTGAACATGAACTCACTACAGACAATAGAGACAGAATCACCGCTTTTGTATGGGTTAGTAGAAACATCGGCAGATAGTGCAGTTGAAAGTTTGTTTTCAGGATTATCGATTGGTTTACGATTGATAGGGAGAATAAAGTTGGGGTCGTTTAACACCTCAAGGGGAATTGCGAAAAGATGTGATGAGATGGAAAGACAGCATAAGATGGCGGTAATGCAAAGTCTTTTAAAATTTGTAGGCATACATAACCTTTCAAAATGCCATGCGGCAGATACTATTATGTGATGTTTATTTTATTCTTAGTAAAGTATGGTCTATGAAGTACCATTTAGTATGTATGATAACATTATTTTTATTGTTGTCAACGTAATAAACGATAGAAACTTAAAAAAGTTCCTTATAGGTCATATTAGTCCAAAATTTAAGAAATGTTGTAGCTTATATCGCAAATATTACGGTGAGTGGGGAGAGAGTAATTTTTTGTATTGAGCAAAATAGTAATACTGAACAATCTTTTAACCATGTCTATACATGAAAGTTTTATGTTTGAAAGTAGGTGAATTTATATATTATTTATGCTTGTATGTTAACAATAGGTGAACTTCTTGATCCGACAGGAGGATTAAATGAAAAAAGTTTTATTAAGTGGGTTTATCACACTCATTTTAATGTTTGCAACTTTACAAACAATTTATTCAAATGAACTGATTGACAACGATAATCTGTCAGATGTTCAAATTACTAAAAACCTATCTTCTATGCCACTCGCTTTTACAGCAAATATTGGTCAGTGGGATAATAAAGTAAATTTCCGTGCCAATGCTGGCGGAACTACTATGTGGTTTGCATCTAATGGTGCATACTACCAATTTACTCGTACAATCAAATCAGATGGTTTAAAAACGGTAGGTCAACTCTCCCCGAGACCTGACATGATAGATGCCAAAGATGTCACCCTGAGCGGAGTCGAAGGGTTACACAATCAACCTGACTCTATCGAAACGATGATGATTAAAGCTAACTTTGTCGGTGCAAATACCAACCCAAAAATGGTTGGTGTTGACAAAATAGATTACAAATGCAATTATTTTATCGGTAACGACCAATCGAAATGGGCAACCGATGTTCCGAATTATACCGCTGTCATGTATGAGCAGATTTACGATGGTATAGATTTAAAATATTATGGTAATGGCAGACAAATGGAGTATGATTTTATTGTTGCACCGGGTGCTGATTTTTCACAGATAAAAATACAATATGACGGTTCTGAATCTGTTGCGGTAAATGACAATGGTGAATTAGTTGTTACAACGAAGTGGGGAGAAGTTATAGAGCAATGTCCAGTTGTATATCAGATAGATAATAACTCTCGTATATCAGTGAATGGAAGTTATAAAATAATAGGAGCAAACTCCTTTTCCTTTGAACTCGCTGACTACAACCCAGCACTTCCTTTAGAGATCGGAAGAGCACACGTCTGAACTCCAGTCACACTGATATATCTCGTATGCCGTCTTCTGCTTG
>CALCCW010000334.1:0-4568 GCA_937900185.1 uncultured candidate division Zixibacteria bacterium
TCTACAATATCATTAACCGAGCATCCTCGGGATAAATCGTTGGCAGGTTTTGCAAGTCCCTGAATAATCGGTCCGGTAGCGGTTGCATTGGCAAGTCTTTGGGTTAATTTATAACCGATATTTCCGGCATCCAAATCAGGGAAAATTAATATATTGGCATCACCGGCAAGTGTTGAACCCGGTGCTTTTGATTTTGCGACCTCCGGTACAATGGCGGCATCAAGTTGAAATTCACCATCTGCGATAATGTCAGGGTATTCCTTTTTAAACATTTCAACCGCTTTGATAACCTTGTCAACATCAGGATGAGATGCCGACCCTTTGGTTGAAAATGATAAGAAGGCAATTTTCGGTTCAATACCTAACAGATTTTTCATTGTTTCAGCAGTTGATGCGGCAATAGAAACCAATTGTTCAGAGGTAGGGTTCGGCATGACAGCACCATCGGCATAGAGAAAAACTTTATCATGTTCATCTCGATATTTTGGAAGAGTCATCATAAAACAACTTGATACAGTATTTATTCCTTCTTTTAAACCTATAACCGAAATAGCAGCTCTCATAACATTACCGGTAGTATTTAAAGCTCCTGCAACAGATGCGTCCGCTTTATCATGCCTGACCAACATTGCTCCAAAAAATAGAGGCTGGGCGATTGCTGCTTTTGCTTCTTCATCAGTGATGTTTTTATGTTTTCGCAGTTCTTTGAAATCTTCTACGAAAGCATTGTAGTCAAGGGAGTGAGTAGGATTGATAACCTCAACTTTCGCAAGATTTAATCCATACTCTTTAGCAAGTGTTTCAATCTCTTTGGTGTCTCCAATGAGAGTGACTTGAGCAATCTCTTCAAACAAAATTTTCTTCGCTGCCTGAATCATACGAGGTTCGGTACCTTCTGGAAGCACCACTCTTCGTTTTACATTTTTTGCTCTATCTTTGATAGTTGTTAATATATTCATTTGTAACTCCAATAGTATATAATTTACTTTACTGTGTGTTCTTGCAATTCAGGATCACTTAAATATGCTTCTATAAACTGATCTATATCACCATCCATGACAGCTTGTGTATTTGACGTTTGAGCTAATGTCCTATGGTCTTTTACCATATTGTATGGATGGAATACATACGAACGAATTTGAGAACCCCATTCAATTTTCTTTTTGGACTTCTCAAATTTATCCATTTTCTTGGCATCTTCTTCTTTTTTTAACTGGTACAATCTGGATTTTAATACCGACATTGCCGCATCTTTATTTTTATGCTGAGATCTCTGCGATTGACATGAGACAACAATATTTGTCGGAATATGCGTTATACGAATTGCAGAATCTGTTTTATTTACATGCTGTCCGCCGGCACCAGATGCACGAAAGGTGTCGATACGGATATCCTCATCTTTGATTTCAATCTCAATATTATCTTCAACTACAGGAAAAACATGAATTGATGCAAATGATGTATGCCGTTTTGCATTTGAATCAAAAGGGGAGATGCGAACAAGACGATGCACCCCTGATTCCGCTTTTAAATGTCCGTATGCAAAATCACCTTTAACTTTGAGAGCGGCAGATTTTAATCCCGCTTCGTCTCCAGGCTGGTAATCTATTAGCTCAGATATAAATTCTCTGCGTTCGACCCATCTGCTGTACATACGAAAAAGCATATCAGCCCAATCCTGCGATTCTGTGCCTCCGGCTCCCGGATGAAAAGTTATCAATGCATCACGATAATCATCAGGACCGGAGAGAAGTGATTTGAATTCATACTCATCAATCTCTTTTTCCAAATGTGTAAAAGATTCAATCAATTCAGCACTTTCCTCGGAGTCATCAGAGCCGTCAGTCAATTCTATTAGTTCTTTGATAGTGGAGAGGTCAGAGCTTAACTTTTTATGTGTTTCTACCCATTTTTTGTGTATTGATATTTCTTTGAGAATCCCTTGAGCTTTTTGGTTGTCATTCCAAAAGGATTCTTCTGTAGAAACTTTTTCAAGTTCAGCAATTTTTTCGACACGGCTTGGCAAGTCAAAGATACCTCGCAAGTTTGTCGAGCTTTTCTTTATAATCCGGTAGTCTGTTTTTTAATTCACTTATAGTCATCACTAAAACTTTCATTTTTAAGAAAGCAAATATATGTATTAAAACCACACAGGTCAATTGATTAACAGCCAATATATGTGATAAATTTCACAAAAATCAAGATGAATTTTTATCAATCTTAAGATTGACAAAAATTTGTAAGTCCGTATCATTGAAACTATGAAAAATCAAATACTTGTCGTTGGAGCTTATGAAGTAAATTGTTCCCTTTACTATGATGAAACCGGTATGAAAGGAGTCATTATTGACCCGGGAGCTGATGCCGGATTGATTATTGACCAAGTCAAAAATATCGGTTTTAAGCCACAAGCGGTTCTGCTGACTCACGGACATTCTGACCATATTGGTGCTGTTCGGGAGGTTATAGAAGAGTTCCAGATTCCTCTATATGCGTCAAAAGATGAGAAAGAGTTACTTGCAAATCCCACAGCAAATATGTCTGCGTTTTTAGGACTTGAAATAACATCTCCGCCTGCTGATTTTTGGCTTTCTGATGAAGATTTGATTTCTCTCGGTCCTGTCAATTTGAGAGTTTTGCATACTCCGGGGCATTCTCCCGGCGGACTTTGCTTTTTGGATGAAACTGAAAATATGCTGTTTTGCGGAGATACTCTTTTTTACGGGTCAATCGGAAGAACCGATTTCCCCGGCTGCTCACATGAACAGTTAATACATTCAATAAAAACAAAATTAATGACTTTGCCGGACTCTATAACGTGTATCCCCGGACATGGACCTATGACAACAATAGGCGGCGAAAGAGTCAACAACCCATTTTTGCAAGGGGGAGATTATGTCTGATGCATTTGAATTAGAACCCATCCATTTTGAGGGTGTCATGGATTATCATGTGCATTGCGATTATTCTATTGATGCGGTCGGAACAATTGATGAGTATTGCCAAGCAGCCTTAGCAAGAAATCTTGCAGAAATTTGTTTTACGACCCATTATGATTGTAATCAGGTCGGCAATTATCAGGGCAATTTGATTGCTATTAAGGGTGAACATAAAAAAATATCAATTGAAAATCTAAAACCTTATGTTGAAGATGTCCATAAAGCGGCTGAGAAATTTTATCCAAAAGGTCTTTCTGTAAAATTAGGGCTTGAGTTTGGATGGTTTGATAATTGTCAGGAAACTGCCCAAAAGGTTAAAAATGCTTTTGATTTTGACTATTTCCTCTGTGGGATTCACGAAATTGAAAATATCTGTTTTTGCTGCAGAAGTACCTATGAGAAATGTTTTGAGAGATTTTCTCTCAAGCAGATGATAGAGAAATATTTTAAATCAGTAGTAACAGCTTCTGATTCTAAACTGTTTGATACAATAGCTCATTTGGAATATTATATAAAATACGCAAAGAGTTATTATAAAGATAATTTAGACAAAGTTTATGAACCGTATGTAGAAGAGCTTTTTAATTCTCTGAAAGCATCTGAAACTACTCTTGAGATAAACACCGCCGGCTACAGGCACGGTGTAAACCAATATTATCCAAATGTAAAAATCATCAATCAAGCGAAAAAATCAGGTGTTCATATTCAATATTTAGGCTCTGATGCTCACCGTCCTCAAGACATTGGTTTTGATTTTGAAATTGCAGCAGCTTTTGTACCCGACAGAATAACCGGTACCGAAGAATAACGCTGTCACAGGTGGTTTTTGTAATTGCTAAAAAAATTATCACGTTCATTTTATAATCGAGATACTTTAGATGTTGCCCAAGATATATTGGGGAAATATGTTGTCTATAATTCTCCGGCAGGAAAAATTTCTGCTCGTATTGTCGAAGTTGAGGCGTATATCGGTGAGGGAGATCCCGCTTGTCATGCAGCTAAAGGGATGACAAAACGGAATGAAATTATGTTTGGTCAGGCAGGTTTTTCGTATGTATATTTAATTTACGGCATGTATAATTGTTTGAATTTTGTCACTGAAAAAAAGGAGTTTCCGGCAGCAATTTTACTTCGTGCTGCTGAAATTGTTGATGGGTTTGATATAATAAAGAATAATAATCCAAAAAAAAGTGAGGCTCGAATTCTTTCCGGTCCCGGATTGTTCTGTAAAGCATTTGGATTAACAAAAGAACAAAACGGACTTGATTTGACAAAAGAAACATTATATGTGGAATCACGTAACAACAATAAAGTAGAAATCGTACAGTCAGCAAGAATTGGAATTGCTAACGGTAAAGAACATCTTTGGCGGTTTTATGATAAAAACTCTCAAGCTGTTTCACAAAAATAATTTGCGTTCTATGAAATAAAACTTGTATAAGCTATATGATTTCGTATGATAGAACAAAATATAGAAAGAATGAAAAAATATGTTTGATGCTGATTTTATCCGAGATCGGAAGAGCGTCGTGTAGGGAAAGAGTGTAGATCTCGGTGGTCGCCGTATCATTAAAAAAAAAAAACAAACAAGACATAGAGACTCCGTCTCAGTGTCACCTACCACGTGTA
>CALCCW010000335.1:0-1997 GCA_937900185.1 uncultured candidate division Zixibacteria bacterium
AAAATTTAGGGGAAATGGCAGCTCTTATCAAAAGTTATGTTGATTCTCTTTTGAAGATTGAGGATAGTTTAAAGGCAGTTGCCGATTCTTTGGCAGCGGCAGATTCATTGACGAAGATTGATTCTAACAAATAGATATCAGCTTGAGAATGGACGTTATTAGTAGGTCAGGTCTTTCCGAGACCTGACAAAACCGATAAGCCAAGAATTCTTTGGGCATGACATTGTATAACACCCTTTCCGCCAAGGCGGACTCAGGGATCCAGCTTTGTCGAAACTGCAGGGGTTTCGACCTACATGGCTGTAATATAAGAATTGAATGAAAATTATTAGTAGGTCAGGTCTTTCCGAGACCTGACAAAACCGATAAGCCAAGAATTCTTTGGGCATGACATTGTATAACACCCTTTCCGCCAAGGCGGACTCAGGGTGACAGTAACCACTCCTTTCCGTCGCAGACGGAAACCAGTGCAGATATATTTTTTACAATGGAATAGATACAACAGAGAAAATTAGAAATTAATTTTTTCTTGAATTTAACTCTTTTTCTATTGGCCATGTGGTAAAAGCTAAATAAAATATAAATATAATACCAACAATAGGAACATATAAAAGTAGGCAAGTTATACCAGGGTATCCCATTTTTTTACAAATTTTCCAAAATGGAAATATAAATATAAATATACAAACCATTCCTAATAATAGAATTACTTCAAACGATCCCATACCAAACATAAAGTCCTCCTTAAAAGTTAAAACAGCCATCAACTATCTATATCCCCATTTTCATGGGACGGCATTTCCAACAACTCTATTGAGTTCTTGAAAAAATCAATTATTTATACCTGTGGCAGGGGCGGGGATTCGTCCGCCTCGGCTGATAAGTTTTGCCGATGAAAACTTTGAGACCGGCATAACAGGAGCCGTACCCAACAATCCGCCATACTCTGCCGATTCGCCAACACCTTTACCGGGGACAGGAATAATACGAACAGCAGTCGTTTTATTATTAACCACTCCAATAGCGGCTTCATCGGCAATAATAGCCGAGATAGTTTCCACAGGAGTATCACCCGGAACAGCAACCATGTCAAGCCCAACCGAACATACTGCTGTCATCGCTTCAAGTTTTTCAAGTGACATTGCACCTGCTTCCACCGCACGAATCATAGCAGCATCTTCAGAGACCGGAATAAATGCCCCCGAAAGTCCTCCGACATACGACGATGCCATCATGCCGCCTTTTTTCACCGCATCGTTGAGCATCATAAGTGCAGCAGTTGTGCCGTGACATCCACATCGTTCTACTCCGATAGCTTCCAAAATATCGGCAACCGAATCTCCCTCGGCAGGAGTCGGAGCAAGCGAAATATCTATAATGCCAAATTCAATTCCAAGACGTTCCGATACTTTACGACCGACCATTTCACCCATACGGGTCACTTTGAATGCCGTCCGTTTGATAACTTCGGCAAGTGCTCCCATATCGCACTCACCTGCTTTTTGAATAGCGGCAAGAACAACACCGGGACCGGAGATGCCTACGTTGATAACAACTTCCGGTTCGGATACCCCATGAAATGCACCTGCAATAAACGGGTTGTCTTCCACACAGTTGGCAAATACAACCAATTTGCAGCAGCCGATAGCATCTTTGGTATTGTTGGCAAGGTCTTTGATAACATGACCCATCTTGGCGACAGCATTCATGTTGATACCTGCTTTGGTCGAGGCAATATTGACTGATGAACATATCCGCTCGGTCACAGCCAATGCTTCGGGGATAGATTCTATTAGGTTTTGATCCCCTTTGGTCATTCCCTTTTGTACCAAAGCAGAATATCCTGCAAGATAGTCGATACCAAGTTCTTTGGCACAGTAGTCGAGATCGGAAGAGCGTCGTGTAGGGAAAGAGTGTAGATCTCGGTGGTCGCCGTATCATTAAAAAAAAAATACAAAACAAAAAAAAAAAAAGACAGAAGAAGAAAAACACTGAAA
>CALCCW010000336.1:0-19790 GCA_937900185.1 uncultured candidate division Zixibacteria bacterium
AAGTAAGTGAGGACACATTGCTTAACAGTGTCGACAAAGCGAACAATCACTGTTATTTTTTTTTTTTTTTTATTTGTTTTCGTCTTTTTTTTTTTTTTTTAATGATACGGCGACCACCGAGATCTACACTCTTTCCCTACACGACGCTCTTCCGATCTGGATTGATTTCAGCTTTTCACTTGCCAAATATGCAAAATACAGTGCAAGTTCTCTTTCTGAATACCTTATGGCATTTATGATTTTTATAATATTTGCCTCTATTATAGGTTATTTCCTTACGATTATAGCTGTTGGTCAGGCGAGAGGTTATGCCGTTATACGTTATTTAAAAGATGGGTATAAAATCGAGAACGAAGAACCGCAAGAGGCTTGATAATGTATCATAATTTTGTATCTTTCCGATATGAAAATAATCCGTTCCGTTAAAAAGATTCAATCGCTTTCAAGGCAGTTTGTCTCAGAAGGCAAAACTATCGGGCTGGTTCCGACTATGGGGTTTTTGCATGCCGGACATCTCTCGCTTATAAAACGTGCTTTGAAACATGCAGATATTGTTATTACCACTATTTTTGTCAACCCGACCCAGTTTGCTCAAGGGGAAGATTTAAGCAAATACCCTCGTGATGAAAAAGGGGATATCAAAAAAATAAAATCTGTCGGTGGGCAGATTGTTTTTATTCCAAAAGCATCAGAAATTTATCCTGAAAATTTTGAAACGTATGTTTCTGTTGAGTCTCTTACACAAACTCTTGAGGGGGAATCTCGTCCGTCTCATTTTAAAGGAGTGACAACGATTGTTGCCAAACTGTTAAATATGACCCGTCCTGATGTTGTCGTTTTTGGACTCAAAGATTATCAGCAAGCGATGGTGCTTAAAAAAATGACGACCGACTTAAATTATCCAATCAAATTTATCATCGCTCCTACGGTAAGAGAAAAGGACGGGTTGGCGATGTCATCACGAAATAAATATTTTAATGCATGGCAGCGACAGGAGGCACTCTGTTTAAACTATGCATTAAAAACTGCCAAAGAAATGGTCAAAGCAAATATCTCAGATTGTAAACTTATTCAAAAAGAGATGTTGGCTGTAATCAAAGCAACATGCAAATCTGCGAAGATAGATTATATCGCATTTACTGATTTTGACTCATTAGAACCGACTGATAAAGTAGTCAAACACACAATCTGTTCATTGGCGGTGCGTCTTCACAATGTCCGCCTTATTGACAATATGAAGCTGATGTAAAGGCAAGATATTTTTTAAACATCCCTTAAATCCCCTCTTAAAAGAGTAATAGTAGGGCGGGATCCCTGTGATCCCGCCTTAAATGGCAGCATCGCAGGGATGCTGCCCTACTGAGCTACTTTTGTAAAACATGCAAGTGCTTCATCTAATTTATCCTTTGATTTAGATAACTCTTTTCCTTTTAAGTACAACTTCTCAGCGTCATTACTTTTATTATTCATATTATTAATTCTCCCAAATATTTAAGGGCGGTTGCAAACCGCCATTACATGTCAGGAGCACAGGGCTCCTGACCTACAAAAACTCGTACAGACGTAACAAGTTACTGAATTTTTCTACTCGCAAAGATGAAAAATCTAGCATTAAAAAGTGGAGACTCTGCTTTGGTTGGTATTCCACCACCATGACGAGCTGCTTGAACTGGTATAAGTATTTGATTTATTGAAGTAACTCTTAATCCAGGTATGTCATCTAATGTATCTGGTGTAACAAGAAATTCGATACTTTTACCTTCAATTTTACTTGGTGAAAAAAACCACTCACATTCTTCATAATTAGCTCGACGTTTGATATCTTGGAATATCGGTAACGGAATAAAGTTGTTTGTTGTATCATTAAATGTTAAGTCTTTACCAATTGTAACATAAGAAGGGATGTTTGAAAGTCTGTCAAATTGTCTTTCAAACTCACTTCCCTTAGAAATTAAAAAATCTCTCATAGTATTTTCAGCAAGATTTCCAAGTGATTTATAACCGAAAAATGCTATCAGAATTCCCATTATTGCACCACCCCATCCAACTGCTTTTATTGTCCATTTTAATAAATCAAATAATAATGCTTTTTTAAATATTATATCATCAAGAATTTGATTTTTAACTTCTTCAACAATTTTATTATCTTCTTTACTCAATTTTTCCTCCAAAGTTATTTATTAGGGCGGTTGCGAACCGCCATTACATGTCAGGAGCACAGGGCTCCTGACCTACAAAAACTACGTGGGCAGACACATAGGTCTGCCCCTTGATTGTTTTGTCGAAACCACAGGGGTTTCTTCCTACTTCGTATACTTCTTAAACCATTTCACTATCCAGTCGAGGCGGGCGATACGGCGGTCGGGTCGCCCATGACGGGAAAGTCCGTGCGGTTCTTCGGGGAAGCGTACCATTTCGACAGTTTTTTTCATCACTTTCAACATAGCAAACATCTGTTCACCCTGTTCAATATGACATCGTAAATCCTTTTCCGAATGAATAATCAAAACCGGAGTTTTAATATTTTGATAATAGGTAATCGGTGAACATTTTTCGTAATTTTCTTTATCGGTCCAAGGGTCACCGTCGAATTCACGACGAATTGCCCAGCCTATATCCGATGAGCCATAAAAAGATTTTAAATCAGAAATACATCGCTGGGTTACGGCAGCTTTGAATCTGTTGGTATGTCCGATAATCCAGTTGGTCATATATCCGCCATAAGAACCGCCGGTGACACAGATTTTTTTCGGGTTAATAAATTTCTGACTTTCCATGTAATCAGCCGCCGCCATACAATCTTTATAATCCAAATCACCCCATCCGCCGGTGATAGCCGCCGCCCACATTTCACCGCGACCGCGACCTCCGCGAGGGTTAGTGTAGAAGACTACAAACCCCTGCGAGGCGAAATACTGCATTTCATGGAAAAATGTATGAGCATACTGTACCCGAGGTCCGCCATGAATATTGAGAATTGAGGGATACTTTTTCTTCGGGTTAAAATTCGGAGGAAAGACCATCCAACCCTGCACTTTGGTACCGTCAAAAGACTTAAACATAACATCCTTGGTCTTGCCGAGTTTTACTTTGGTTTTCAAGAATGGGTTCAAATGGGTAAGCTGTACAGTTTTTTTCTCTCCGCCGTATTGTGTCGGGCAGATTTGAATATCGCCGGGGTTGTTGACATCGGCATATATAATTGCTGCTTTTTGAGTTTTGCCGTTTACAGAGAAACTTTTGATATGACATTTTCCGTTATAAATACGTGTCGGTTTACCACCGCGAGCCGGAATATAAAACAGGTTGGTTGCACCTAAGTCAGAGCCTAAAAAGTAAATCCGTTTGCCGTCTTTAGACCAGTTTATATTTCCACCGCCGCCAACATCACCCATATCGGAAATAGATTCATCGTATGCAGAACGGTCGAATGTTGGCATCAAATCTTTTGCTTTTGGTCTGCCGTTTATGCCAACTTTCCAAATATGGACGTTGGTAGAACCCCAGTCATCGTTGGGATTATCATGACCTAAGTAAGCAATAGATTTACCATCAGGTGAAAATTTAACCGCATGAATAGGACCTTTTGGAGTTTGTACTTTTTTCTCTTTACTGCCGTGAATAGAGATAATGAAAATATCATCTTGGTCCATAAAAATATCGGGGTCTTTGGTACGGTTAGAAATGAAGGCAATATATTTACCGTCAGGGGAGAGATGAGGGGCTGCATTATCTCGTTTTCCTTTAGTAAGTTTGGTAAGTTTCTCTGTAGCGATTTCCAGTTTATATATCTGAAATTTGTCTTTTGGAAGAAATCCGGCACCATCTAAACGGTAGAACAATTTGGTGATATGTCTGAATACCGGCTGTTCTTTTTTCTTTTTCTCATCTTCAATAAAATGCGAATCATTGTATCTGAGACAAAAGACCAAAGATTTAGAATCCGGTGTCCACTGCATATTAGAAATAGCACCATCGATTTCAATAAGTTTTTTTTCGGCACCGCCTGCTGTCGGCATAAGGTAGATACCAACTTTTTTGTCACGAGCTGAAATAAAGGCAATTTGAGAGTCATCAGGTGACCAAACTGCTGCAGAATCATTTTGATTTCCATGGGTAAACTGGGTAGATTCTTGTGAATTGACATCTACAAGATGCAGATTTTGGAAATATTTATTCTTCTTTTCATCCATCCATTCAACTGTATATGCAATTTTTGATTCATTATTGGAAAGAGAGACCGAAGATGGCAACTTTAAGTTAAATAAATCCTGTGTGCCAATAATTTTTTTTTGAGAGACTTTACGGGTCGATTTTTTCATATTTAACCTATCCTTGTTTCTGTAAACGATTGTCTTTCATAGAAGTTAACCGTTATGCGTGGGTATGACAAGTGATTTTTAAACAAATTCCAACAGGGAAAATTATATTTATTGTTCTAAAAAATATTTTTAGGTTTTACTTTTATTAAAAAAAATGTATTTTTAATGGAGCAAAATGAGAAGTTTTGCGTTGTATATAAAAACAGTAAGAGAAAATAGTTTTTTTTAATAGAACAAGGAGAACAGATTGGATATTATAGCTCTTATAGATAAAGTTCAGGAAGTTAAAACAAAAGTCAAAACTCGTCCGAATAAAGATAAACCACTCAAGGAATATTCAGGTCGTACACCAAAACAACTTACATCAATGCTCTATACGATGCTGAAAGCACGTCGCGTTGAACTTGAAGAAAAGTTTCTGCTTCGAAAAGGCTATAACCGCTTTTTTATCGGTTGCGGTGGTAAAGAACTCATAGATGTTGCCTTTTGTGAGAATTTACATAAAGATGACCCATGGGTTGGGTACTATCGAAACAAAGCATTTGACCTTCACAGAGGTTCTTCATTAAAGGACAAAATGCTTGAAGCAATCGGTGATGCTAAAGGTCCTAACAAAGGGATGCAGATTCCGGCACACCCCGGATATCCTGAATTATCAATCATTCCGCAATCATCGCCAACCGGTGGACACGCATTGGAAGCATCCGGTATTGCCGAAGCAATTCAGCATCCTACAAAAGTTTCCAAACAGTCAATTCACCCCGGCGGAAGATACAAAAAAGATGCGGTTACAGTTTGCTCAATTGGTGAGGGGTCATCGTCTGAAGCGGAATTCGGCAGAGCTGTTTTTTATTCTGCGTTTTATAAAACAAAATTTATCGCTGCTATTTACAACTGTGGCTGGGCTATCTCTGTTTCTGTTGAAGAGCAGTTCCCTGAAGGTGACCCGACGACACCGTATGAAGGTCTTCAGCGTTTTGGTCTAAAAATTATCCAGTGTGACGGTACCGATATTAAAAATGCTCTGGCAAAAACAAAAGAGGCTGTCGATTACACTCGTTCAGGCAAAGGTCCTGTTTTAATGAATATCAAAACTACTCGTGAGGGTTCACATTCAGGTTCTGATGACCAATCATTTTATATGGACCCAATTGAAGTTGACTGGCACACCAAAAATGATTGTATCTTAAAAGCAACGACTACTCTTATTGAAGACGGGATAGTAACAGGTAAAGAAGTAAAGGCAATGTGGGATGAGCTTGATTCTGCTATTTCTGCTGAATCTAAAAAAGCTGTTGATAATTTTACTCCAAAATCAAAAGAGTTGATAGAATCTTTAGTATATACTTATGACTTTGAAGAAATAAAAAAGACTTGGAAAAAATATCGTGATGCTTCTAAATATGACCGTAAAAAGAAATATAAAGAATTTCACAAAAAGGGATACTTTACATCGCCTGACTTACCTGAAAATGTAGGTCCTATGACAATGCGTTTTGCAATAAATTATACCTTGTTCGACCTCTTTATGATGACTGATGATATGATAATGTTTGGTGAAGATGTTGCCGATTTCTCCGGTCACATGATTAACGAAGTAGAAAAACAGGATAATATGAAAGGTAAAGGCGGAGTTTTTTTGGTCTCTAAAAATCTTCAGCGAGCTTTCGGAAATGACCGTTGCTTTAATACTCCTCTTGATGAAGCCGGTATTATCGGTCGTGCATCGGGGCATGTATATCAAGGTCGCCGTCCGATGCCTGAAATTCAATTTTTAGATTATGTCTCACCTGCATATCAAATTTTAAAAGATAGAGTTGTTACCACCTATCAGCGTTCCGGCGGCAAATTTAAAATGCCCTTTACGTTGCGTACTACCTATGGAGGGTACAAACAAGGTGCCGGTGCCTTTTGGCATTCTGAGGGAAATCTTGGAACATGGATGAATATTCCGTCTCTGCTGATTGCGGTACCGTCTAATGCTCGTGATGCTGCCGGACTCTTAAAAACTGCCTGGGCATCTGATGATCCGGTTTTGTTCTGTGAATCGGTGGCATTGTATAACCGTCGTGATTGGGAAGGTGTTCCGATTGAAGCAGAATATCCTGACATTGATGAACTAATTCCGTTTGGCGTTGCCAAAACATATAATGAAGATTTTACTGACCTTGGTATTATTACCTATGGTGCTACATTCCAAATGTGTCGTAAAGCGGCAGAGATTGTACAGGAAAAAGGTATCCATGCTCGTATTGTAGATTTACGAACTGTTAAACCTATGGACGAAGATGAAATTATTCGCACCGCAAAAGACTGTGGCAGAGTGCTTGTTGTGACTGAAGACCGTTTCCATGGCGGTGCTGCGGCAACAATCTCATCTGTGATTACAAGCGGTGAAGGGCTGTATCATCTTGAAGCACCGGTCAAAACAGTTACAGCAATTGATGCCAGAGTTGCTTATGGTGTTGACGGCGATGATGCTTGTCTTCCGACTGTTGCGAAAATTGTGACAGCTATCGAAGATTTACATAACAATTATTAAATTGTAGGGTTGAGGCATGCCTCAACCTTTTTTTTTAGTATCGTAACCTTTTAAACAGGGCATTGTCCTGTCGGTACAAAAAAAATTGGTGGAACAATATGTTATGTTGCTCCACCAATTTTAATAATTATTCTTCAGTAGAATTCTTTTCACTTGTTGTTGTATGTGTTTGTTTTATTACGTCAGCAATATCATCAGTTGAGATACCGATTTTATCAAGCAATCCTGAGACATCAATACCGGCTGCTTTTGCCTGTTCTAAAAATTGAAAAAGCATGGTTGGTACCGTTTGAGTAAAACGGTTTAAGGCACCTTTATCGTCTTTACCATTTCCACCACTATCTACAACTACTAATTTGTCAATATTTCCCATAGGAGCAGCAATAGAACCAAAGACAGAACCAAGTGCTTCAACAGTCTTAGGTAAGACTTTCAGCACTTCAAGTGTTATGGCAGCTTGATTGAACTGTTGGTATGCTTTAGCAAGTTCATTAACTGCGATAGCTTTTGCGAGTCCCTGTCGTTCGATAACATCAGCATCGGCTAAACCGGTTGCTTTTGCTGCGGATGCTTCACCGGCACCCTCGGCAGTCATTTTGTGTTGTGATGCATCTGCTCTGGCAATAGTAGCATATTTGTCACCGTCTGCTCTTGCAATTTCAGCAGATTTATATCCTTCGGCTTCACGAATTTGAGCATCAGCATTTGCTTTTGCAGGGACAACAATCTCTGCTTCTTGGGATTTTTGTTCACGAAGAATATTTTGTTCTTCTACAGAAATCTGAGCACGAGACCTCTCTTCATCAATTTTAACTTCTGCTACAATAACCTTTTGACGTTCTTGGGCAGTAGAAAGTGGTCCGGCTTGTTCCGTGATAGCAGTTTCAGTTGCAACTTCAGCATTATACTGCTGGACTGCAACCTGAGTATTTTTCTGAGCTTCCGCTTTAAGTTTTTCGTTATTTTGTGCAACAACTTCCGCTTCACGCTCGGCATCGGTTGCTCTTTTTTTAGCTTCTGCCAATGCTTCAGCTTCACCAATTGATGCGTCACGTTTTACTTCAGCTGTTCGTTTTTTACCTAATGCTTCAATATAACCTAATTCATCAGTAATTGACTGCGGATTAAAAACATCAATTTGCATTCCCAATCGAGCAAGATCTTCAAGTGCTTCCCCTAAAACTTTTTGACGGAAAGCGTCTCTGTCTTTAATCAATTGATCGACTGTAAGAGTACCGACAACTCCACGAAGGTTTGCTTCAAGGGTTTCTCTTGCTATAATTTGTACCTTTTCATGAGGCATTCCTAAAAATCTGGAACCTGCTGCCAATAATGAATGAGCGTCATCTTTAAAACGAATATTGGCTACAGCATCAACAGTTACCAATACACCGTCAACATTCGGCATACTTTCAACTCTAATCTGAGGTAATGAAATCTCAGTTAAATCAAGAATTTGTACTTCTTCAATTATCGGTTTTCTGATTCGACCGCCACCGGTTACAACAACTGTTCCCGGTGGAAGCATTGTTACAGCAGGTGTACCGGGTGTACCGATTGTTTGCGATTTTTTTGCTCCCTTTCGACCGGAGCGGGCACCATAAAAGAATGCTGCTTTATTAGGTGGAACGCGAATATAAAATGCGGATAATGCTTTTACTAAGGCAAATAGGGCAATAACTACGGCTATGCCAATGAGAGGCCAAATTATATAGCTTTGAAATTCTACCATTTTTGTATCTCCATTAATTTATTTATTTAACTACTGTCTTTTTACTGTGACGATATTTCCTGTTTTTGAAACTATAGTTACTTGAGTACCTTTTGTTATCAAAGAGCCATCTTCAGCACTTGCTAAAAAAGTAATCTCACGACCACGTATAATGCATGATATCTGTCCATTGGCTCCTTCGCCAATCGCATCAATGATATTAGCAGTGTGACCGATTAAATCGGCGGCTGTTATAGTTGAAGTTTCTTGGCTGGCATAAAACGCCCTGATAATTAAATATCCAATAAGTCCCATTATGGCGGCACCCCCGATACCTGCCATTGAAGATTGAAACATTGAATAGTCAGTAGTAGTTCTAAATCCAAAACCGGCTGCTCCAAAACCAATCATCAACATAGCAATCATTTTAACAGAAAAGATAGATGGTCCAGAAATTCCTGCATCAATATCTCCCGGGTCAACATCAATATCTGTATCGTGACCAAAGAGCATACTAAAAATAAGAGCCATAAAACCGACACCAAATATTGTCGCAAACACTATCATAGTTAATCCTCCATGAGTTAGATTCTTTATATATACTTAGGATTAGTATATAATATTCAAACAATAATGTCGATTACTTTATTTGTGATTCTTTAAAATAAAACAGATTAATTGGACTTAGCAGTCTTTGTATGGTTGTTTTGATAGGTTGGAATATTTAGCATTTCCGTCCTGTCATGTTGAATTTGTCAAAAGATTATTTCTATTATAGAGAATGAATATGCAGTGGCTGGCTCGCATAGGCGAACCCTCGTCTGCCTCCAACCTTATTGTTGATTTTCAATTAAGATTTATTAGCTTCAGTAAGGCAGCATCCTTGCGATGCTGCCCTACATAAACTATCACAATTAGCCCTTTGACAGACACAGGATATCTTGTATTTAGATAAAGAAAAACTACATAACAGAAATTAGTCTGTTTATTTTAATAGAGCTTAATGGTATGATAGCACCGATTTATTTTATTCTGTTTCTGCTTCTCAGAATTAGGATTGTTATAACATACATGAGTACAATAGAAAAAGGTATAGCAACAAATCTATGTTCAGGAAATAGATACCACAGCAGAAGTATTAAGACTGTTCTTACTATTGCATGGAAAACTCCGACCCAATGTTTAATAATCCATGAAAATGGCATCCACATCGTACCTGTCAGAATTCCAATTGTCATAGGCAAAGAAGTGTAATCAATAATAAAAAAAGGAATTGCAATAGAGTAAACTAAAACCGCTTGTCCGATTGCGAATAAGAATAGATTGTCAAATGTGTTTTTTGGTTTCGTCTTATCGAGAAAATTTTCCCCTGTAAATCGTGATATAAATAAACCTAAATATACGATACTACCAGTACCAATAAATAGAACCCAAACTGTTATTTTTGGCGGAAAGATTAGTCCGGCAATTCCAATAAGTAACCAAACAATTAATCCTGCTAAAGGTGTAGCAAGAAATTTTCTATTTGAAAATTCTACTCTTTGTTCTTCTAAAGTTCGGTCAATATGTTCCATTGAAAGCTGTTACCAGCCCATGATTTGTTCAAGGTTTTTGTTTAGCTTTTCAATACGTTCTTGATAGTCTTCTTTTTTTGCCTGATCTTTTTTGACAACATCATCGGGGGCATTTGCCAAAAAGTCAGGATTGGCAAGCTTGCGGGAAACTTTTTCAAGTTGATTTTTTAAATTGTTCAAATCTTTTTCAAGACGTGATTTCTCAACCTCGATATCAATAAGCCCTTCAAGCGGTACATAAATTTCCGCACCGGAAATAATAGCCGATGCTGCCAGAAGCGGTTTATGAGTATCTGTTCCGACAATAAGATTTTCGACTTTTATAAGGGAACGGAAATAACCTATATGATTTTCTAAAAGTTTGGCAAATGCTTTGTCTTTAACTTTTATATATAAATCAGATTTTTTGCTTGGCGGTACATTCAGTTCTGCCCGAACAGTACGCACGGCTGTTACAACTGCCTGAATCTGTTCAAGCGATTCTTCTAATTTATAGTCAATAAATGACCCGTCTGATTCTGTCCATTCGGCAAACATGATAGTATCGGCAGAACCTTCAATCATGGTGTGCAGTTCTTTATAAATGTTCTCAGTCACAAATGGAGTGAACGGATGCATTAATCGTAATATCTGGTCTAAAACATACGCGGCAACATTGAGCGAACCTTCCCGAATTTCTTCGCCCTGTTTATCCGGTTTGATAAGTTCAACATACCATGAACAGAAATCATTCCATACGAAGTTATACACCGTTTTAGCTGCGGTAGATAATCGGTATTCGTCAATAGATTTATTGACCGATTCAACAGCACGCTGTAAACGAGAAAGAATCCAGCGGTCAAAAATAACTAAATCATCAGAGTTAATAGAATTTAGATTTGGTTTTTTATCGCCAATCCGCATCATCACAAACCGCGATACTTGATGCAGTTTATTTATAAAGTTTCGACCGATTTCAAAAGTATTTTTACTAAGCCATGGGTCTTGACCGTCAGGTGTTGAAAGTACCATCGAAATACGCAAAGCATCGGCACCGTATTTTTCAATAATTTCGAGCGGGTCGATACCATTACCGAGAGATTTTGACATTTTGATACCATTGGCATCACGAACAGTCCCATGAATATAAACATCAGTAAATGGAAGTCCACCTGCAAATTCATATCCTGCCATTACCATACGGGCAACCCATAAGAAAATAATTTCAGAACCGGTACTGAGAACTTTGGTCGGGTAGAATGCTTTCATATCGTCATCAGAGTTTGGCCAGCCTAAAGTAGAGAACGGCCAGAGCCATGAAGAGAACCAAGTATCTAATACATCTTCATCCTGCACTAATGTTTCAGGGTCATATCCTTTACATTGGTCTGCGGTTGGTCTGTTAACGGAAATAAACATAGTGCCGTCTTCGGCATACCAAACCGGAATACGGTGTCCCCACCAAAGCTGACGGGAGATACACCAGTCACGTATATTTTCCATCCAGTGCAGATATGTTTTTGACCAGTAGTCGGGGTGGAATTTAATCTCGCCATTTTTAACAGCATCAATAGCAGGTTTGGCGAGTTCTGACATTTTAACAAACCATTGGTCTGACAGATACGGTTCAACAATATTATGACAGCGGTAACAGGTTCCGGCAGACAGATCGTAATCTTCAATTTTTTCCAAATGCCCTTTTTCTTCTAATTCTTTCAGAAGCTGTTTACGGCAATCGTATCTTTTGAGTCCTTTAAATTTTCCGCCGTTTTCGTTTATTGTACCGTCGATATTTAATATATTGATTTCTTCCAAGTCATGACGACGACCTATTTCAAAATCATTGGGGTCGTGTGCCGGAGTAACTTTAACAACCCCGGTACCAAATTCCGGGTCGACATAGCTGTCTGAGACAATTGGAATTTCACGTTCTAAAATCGGAAGTATAACTGTTTTACCGACAAATTTTTTGAACCGTGAATCTTTAGGTGAAACCGCCAAAGCAGTATCGCCAAGCATCGTTTCCGGTCGGGTTGTGGCAACAGTGAGGTATTCGTCAGAGCCTTTTAATTTATATTTTATATACCACAGATGACTTTTGGAATCTTCATGTTCAACTTCATCATCGGACAAAGACGTTTGACAGGAGATACACCAGTTTACAATTCGATGTCCACGGTAGATATACTCTTTATCGTATAGATGTTTAAAAACATGTTCAACAGCTGAGGTCAAGCCTTCATCAAGGGTGTATGCGGTACGGCTCCAGTCACAGGAACTTCCCATTTTTTCAAGTTGATGCAGGATTTTATTTTTATTTAAGTTTGCCCAATCTTTGGTACGTTCAATAAATTTCTCACGTCCAATTTCACGACGGGTAGAGCCTTCTGCTATCAATTGTTTCTCAACTATAACCTGAGTTGCTATGCCGGCGTGATCCGCACCCGGAATCCATGCAGTTTCGTATCCCTGCATACGGTGTTTGCGGATTAGTATATCCTGAATAGTGTTATTTAATGCGTGTCCTAAATGTAAAACCGAGGTAACATTTGGGGGGGGAATAACAATTGAATACGGCTTTTTGTCAGATTTGTTGTTCGCTATGAAATAGCCTTTGTCCAACCATTCCTGATATATTTTCGGTTCTATATCAGAAGCTTGGTAGGCACCTGATTTAATTTCTTTATTTTCGTTTTGCTTGCTCATTATCTCGTTATTTCTTATTATGTGCCGGTCTTATTATTAAGATTTCGGCAAGTTAATTTAGAACGACCAATGTAGGCGGAATTAACCTTTTTGTCAAGGTAGATTACTTTTGAACCTTTTGGTCAACAAAATCAATAAGTTCCCTTTAACTCCGCTCATGGTGACTTATGAGAATTAAGAATATAAACGTCATGCTGAGTCCGCCTAAGCGGAAAGTATGAAATCTATTAAGGTTACTATCGACAGGTATGCAAAAAAATAAAAGCAAAGTTTTTGATAAAAATATAGCCCCTTTTGAGCGATTAGTGGCTGTTTTTGAGGTCTTACGGTCTGAAAATGGCTGTGCTTGGGACAGAAAACAAACCCATAAAAGCTTACTGCCGTATTTGATTGAAGAAACGTATGAAGTGTACGAAGCGGTTGAAAAAGAAGATTATGTAGAGCTAAAAGAAGAATTAGGCGATTTGGTCTGTCAGGCGGTTTTTCACGCTCAACTTGCTAAAGAAAGAGGTGATTTTGAGATAGATGATTCGCTGACTCATATTGTAGAAAAATTGATTCGAAGACATCCCCATATATTTGAAGATGAAAAACAACTCAATCCTCAAGAAGTAAGAGACCAATGGGAAAAGATTAAAGTTGAATCGGGTGAGAAAAAAGATGTTCTTTCCGGCATACCGAAATCAATGCCTGCTCTTACGATGGCATTTCGTATTGGGGAAAAAGCCGGCGGGGTCGGCTTTGACTGGGAAAAATCTTCCGATGTGATAGATAAAATTGAAGAAGAATTACAAGAGTTAAAAGAGGAAATAATTTTCGATAATAAAGACGGTATTGAGGATGAGATTGGTGATTTATTGTTTGCGGTGGCATCGTTGGCACGAAAAAAAGAAATTGATCCCGAAATAGCACTAAAAAGGGCACTTGAAAAGTTTAAAGCAAGGTTTTTGAAACTGGAGAATGAAATACGCTCAGAAGGAAAGTCGTATGGTGATTATTCTCTTGAACAGCTTGAAACAATTTGGCAAAAAATAAAATAATTCTATTGACAGTTATATATATTTGTTGTTTTATCTCAAATGCTAATAAACAAAGTTAATAATTTATTAGTTTTTTTGTTGATTTAATTTTATAAAAAAGTAGTTTTTTGATGTTTGAAAGTATTTTGTAATAACGTGGAACAATGTTTGAAACATTTTTTAGTTTGTATTGTTAGGGATTGACATAGATTTTATTAAACATTTTGTAAATGTGATGTTTTAAAATTATAAGAGAAAGGAGTCTTGCAAAAAATAACCGTCTTACAACTAATGTATTTACAAGTTTTTATAGTTAAAATTTAATGGAGAAAAAGATGAAAAAATTTATAATAATTTCTTTTGTATTTGTAATGTTACTTAGCTTAAGTGCTATGGCTTCTGAAACCCGCGTAAGAACAATGGGTGAAAATAATAATGTTTTACTTGATGATGCCAATATTTGGCTGTATCCAAGCAGAATTCTTGATTACCCAAATTTAGCAACCGCTGAACTTGGATACGATGATAATGAGTTTGATCAACTTGGTGTTAACTGGAAATTGGATGATGAATCTGTATTAGGTACTTATTTCTCAACAAGATCAAGATATTATGATTATTATGAAACTTCTTCATATTATGGAAATGCTGATGAACGTATAGATGTGTTCTATGGAACAAACCTAAGCGGAAATAGATTTGGTGTTCATTTGAATTTTGCACAAAACAGTACCAAATACGAAAATGACACTATCAATATTCCTTCAGATCCATATTTTAATGGTAGTAATGGTAATTCAGAAAATGGTGCAAGTTATGCTAATCTTACCGTTGGTTTAACTGAAGCATCCGGTCAATGGGATGTTGCCTTAAACTTTGGTTTTGGCTCATTCTCTGATATCAATGATACCGGATTTGCTGAAACTGAACCTGATGGAATCAATAATATTGCTCTATATGGTCGTTATTTCCAGATCAAAAACCCAAACTATACTTTGATTCATCATGTACGTATTTTCTCTGAAAAATATGGTGAAAAAGATAATTTTACAAATATTTCTGTAGTTGATAAAAATGTTGGCTTTGATATTGGTTCCGGTTTCAATTTTACACCATCCAGTCATGTATTAGGTGTATTTGATTTAGGTATTATGTATACCAAATCAACTACTGAAGTTACCGGTGCAACAAATGATCCAACAACAAAGAACTTTACCTTACCATATTTCAAAATGGGTTTTGACGGTGAAGTATTCAAATGGTTAGATGTTCGTTTTGGTTCTACTTCCTATTGGGATAATAGAAAAATTGAAAATGGTGATGTTACATACACTCGGAAGTATGCCGATAACATGACTTACTTTGGTTTAGGTTTCAATTGGAATAATCTTCATGTTGATACAGAAGCTAATCCTGATTTCTTCTTAGCAGGTCCTGATTTCTTATCAGGTGCTGGTGAAGATATGGCTTGGAAACTTTCTGTTACTTATGATATGTAATAATTGATTTTATATATTTTAAAAGCCCGCTTTCAGCGGGCTTTTTTTATTATATTTTATCTATATTGAGAATCAATGGTCGTTAGAACAGAAATTTCTGTCTGTGCTTTTGTCGGACAAGAATGTCCGACCTACCAAGTGATGTAGGGAATGTCTGACCTATCAGAGATGTAGGGAACTGGCATGCCTGTTCCTAAGGAGAGGTTCAGGCAGGTCTGAACCCTACAAAAGATAGGGCAATGCCTTGTCGGTACAGAGAGAATCAATTACCGGTAGGATAGTTCATGTAGGTTTGGTTCTGACGATATAGAATCGTTAGATTCTATTAAGGAAAAACCCAACATCGTTATTAAATACACTTTCATATTTTGTCAGGTTTTCAAAGCGTTGTCAGGAACCCATTCCTGACGATAAAATTATAAAGCATTGTCGGGTTTCTCGATTTAGAAATCTGACGATTTCGAACCAGCGGAACCGCGACCTATTTTTATCATAGCAGGGAACTGGCATGCCTGTTCCTAAGAGAGAGGTTGAGGCATGCCTCAACCCTACAATGATAATATTCCGGAAATAAAATTTTCTAAAAATTGAAAATTATATGATTTGATTGACTCTGATTTTTCCTTGTATGCAAAGATGATTTCATCTTTGGTCTTACCAAACTCTTGCAGTTCATCGGCATACGAATCACACCAGATAGGGATTTCATCAATATCAGCTTCAAAATGAAACTGAATACCTATTGTTTTGTTTTTTCTAAATGCCTGATTAGTACAATCAGTAGATGTTGCCAAAGGTGCAGCTCCAAATGGAATATTGAATGTATCTCCATGCCAGTGAAATGCATGGAATCGGTTTGGAATATTTTGAAATAATGAATCTTTTATGCCATCCTCGGTGAGCCTTATTTCATAAGTTCCAATCTCTTTGACATCATTTGGCATAACAGCAGCTCCCAAAACTTTGGCAAGGATTTGAGCTCCAAAGCAGATACCAAGATATGGTTTGTCTATTCGCACAACGTTTGCTACATAGGAATATAATTTTTGCACAAACTGATGTTGTTGGTATTCAATTACAGAGTGTGGACAGCCAAGATTGATAACAGCTTCATAATTTTCTACATCAGGAAAATCATTGTTGTTGTATGAATGAAAAACCTGATAGGAAATGCCCTTCTGATTAAAGTAATCAAGAATTGTTCCGGCAGATTCAATTTTACAATTTTGTATTATGAGAATTGGTTTCATATTTTTTAGACTCGCATTTAGACAGGGCAATGCCCTGTCGGTACAGATAGTTTATTCTTTGAAAATAAATATATTCCTATGGCAAGAGTTCTTTGACAAACTGTGGAAGAGCAAAAGCACCATAATGAATGTCGTTGTTGTAATATTTTGTAACTAATTTTAATTTGTCATACCGTTCTTGGTCAAAATCTTTGAGCGGGTCATATTTCTTTGAACAAAATCCGAACGACCAAAATGATGAAGGATAGATTGGCATAAAGCAAGTGTACATTTTGGCTATTGGGAAAATATCTGATAAGTTTTCAAAAAGTGATGCGACTGTTTTTTTGTTATAAAATGGTGATTCTGTTTGAGCAACTAAGATACCGTCATCGCTTAAGCAGTCATATACTTTTTGGTGGAACTCTTTTTGAAACAAATCAGCAGCCGGTCCGATAGGATCTGAGAGGTCTAAGATTATGACATCAAATTTCTTATCGGTTTCTTCTATAAATTTTTTGCCGTCAGCAAATAGAAGGTTTGCCCGCGTATCTTGTAAGCCTTTTGTCAGATACGGGAAATGTCGTTTTGAGACTTCGACAACTTCTTTATCTATTTCACACATAGTGCATTGCTCTACTTCGGGGTGTTTTAAAACTTCGGTTAAGGCACCGCAATCGCCGCCGCCGATTATCAGAACTTCTTTAGGGGATGGGTGAGAAAAAAGTGGCACATGAGTTATCATTTCATTGTAGGCGTTGTTGTCATTATCACAAACCATTAAAGAGCCATATAGAACAAGCATTTTGCCAAAGTCTTTGGTGTCGATAACATCTATACGCTGAAATTCAGATTGTGTAGATTCAACAACTTTATCAATCTTGATTGTAAGCCCGGAAAGCCCGTTATGAAGTTCAGAATACCAAACATTCCAAAGATTTTGCATGCTGTCTTCGGATATATATTCCTTTTCTATATCTTTGTTCTGCATTTTAAAACTCCTAATCTATGACAAGGTAGTCGGGTCGTCGAAGTGAATTAAAGTTTGAGCCTGATACTTCACAATAAGCACCGGTTGATGTAAACATCAATTTGTCGCCAATATTATGTTCAGGTATCATAAGACCGTCATACATAACATCAAATGAGTCGCACGTAGGTCCGGCAAGAACCGATAGTTTATGTTCGCCTGTGGCATTGCTGATTACAGGGTATTGACATTGGTCGTATAAAATGCCTGAAAATGTTGAGTAGAGTCCGTCATCCAAATAATACCATATTTTGCCGTCACGCTCCGCTTTGCCAATAATAGAACAGATAAGCGTGATAGGCGAGGCGGCGATAAAACGACCGGGTTCAGAAATAACGTGTATCCCCGGTCTGATATGTTTGTCGAGTGCATCTGCTATTGGTTGACAGAACTCATCAATAGGTAAAATCAGTTCAGTATATTCAACCGGGAACCCGCCGCCGATGTCTAAAAGACGAGTGTCGAACCCGATAACATCAAGTTGATTAATAAGTGTGTGTGCCGATTCAATTGCTTTGACATAATTTTCAGAATAGGTGCATTGAGAACCGATATGAAAACAGAGACCGTAAAACTCATGTCCGATTTCTTTGATTTTACGGGCAAAAGGGAGAACATCTTCAGTCTGACATCCGAATTTATATTGTAAATTTACGACCGCAGTAGAATTTGTATTGATTCTAAAACGGATTAGTATTTTAAGTTTTTTGTTGTATCTTTTTAGTTTGTCAATTTCATCAATGTTGTCAATTACGAATAACTCCAGCCCTTTATTGACAGCATAATCAAATTCGGGGATTGATTTGATAGGATGAGAATGTATAAGAGTTTTCGGGTCGATACCGGTTTTTAAAACTTTTTTTATTTCACCGGCAGAGCATACATCAAAATTTCCCCCACGATTGAAAACCTCGGCGATAATTGCTTCATGTGCGTTTGGTTTAACGGCATAATGAATTTTTACACGGGGAAGGGTAGCTGCTAATGTATCATAGTTCCGTCTGATTTCTGTCCTTGATAGAATAAGCGTCGGGGTTGTGTGTTCCCTTTTGTGAAAGAGTTCTTTTACCGCTTGGAGATTAACACCTCTATTGAGTGCTTTTTTTTCCATCTCAGAAAATTTGATTGAGTAAGTCATACGCTATCCTATATTGATTGTGCTGTTACAGGTTTATGAGCAATGACTTCATCTAAGTCAGAGGGGATACCTCGTTTAAGTTCTTTCACGGCAGCAGTTTTTGACTCGAGCATTTCTTTCATATATTCAAATGCTTTGTATGGGTCGACAGTGTCACCGCAGGTAAAGAAATCAACAGCAGCATAGCCGTATTCAGGCCAGGTATGAATAGAAAGGTGTGATTCCGCGATAATAACTACACCGGAGACGCCTTGCGGGTTATAGTTGTGGAATTTAGAACTGACAATTGTTGCTCCGGCTTTTCGTACCGATTCGTTCATGTACTGTTCAAGCAATTCAATATTATTTAGAAGTTTGCTGTTACAGTCAGCATACTCAACTATTAAATGTCTGCCTAAAATTTTCATGCTATTTTCTCACTTTCAATATCTATATTATAAAACACTTACTTACATTTGAGGGGGTGTAACAACCCATATAAATTGAGCAGGTTTATCACTTTTATTCATAATTTGATGGTGTTCATCGGATGTGAAATAAAAGCAGTTGTTTTTTGAAATTGTATATTCAGTATCATTTTTTACAAGGGTAAGAGTACCTTTTATGACATAACCAAATTGTTCGCCCTGATGCGGATTTGTTTTTTCAAGTTTTTCACCCGAAAGCAGTTCTATGAAAATCGGATCCATTTCATAATTTGTCGAACCGGAGACTAATAATTCAAAACGAGTCGCACCGGTATTTTCTATTGGGATTCTTTCTCTTTTTGTGTAGACAATTTGCGGTTCTTTGGTATCTTTAAAAAAATCGGAGAGAGAAATTCCCAAGGCATCCAAAATATCAGAAAGCGACTCAAGAGAAATTGAAGTTTCAAAATGTTCACTTTCTACTTGTGAAATAAACCCTTTGGTCAGTTTTGCTCTGTTGGCGAGTTCCTCTTGGGTTAATTCTGATGTTAACCGTAATGAGATCGGAAGAGCACACGTCTGAACTCCAGTCACACTGATATATCTCGTATGCCGTCTTCTGCTTGAAAAAAAA